>JBEKYG010000250.1:0-7183 GCA_049511215.1 Acidobacteriota bacterium
GAGCGGCTTGAGTCGGGCCGGATCGACGAAATGTCCGACCTGTGGTCCGTGGGCGCAGTGTTGTATGAAATGATCGAGGGGAGGCTCCCTTACGATGCCGCTTCCACGGAGAGGCTGGAAACCATCGTGCGCTCCCGTGCTGCTCCGCGGCCGCTCGGGAATGAATGTCCCGCGGATTTGCAGCACATCGTCTACAAAGCTCTGGCACGCTTGCCGGGGCGGCGATATCAGACTGCCGAGCAACTTGAATCCGACCTGCGCGCATTCCTCGCGGGTGAGCCGACTCTTGCCCGGGAAGAAAGCGAGGAAACCCGCCGGACAACGCCTGCCGAAGATGAGCGTGAAACCCGGCGAACTTCCCCGCCCGGCGGCGGTACGGAGGAGAAGGCTCAAACGCCGGAGAAATCGGGACCGCCCGCAATCGTCCCACTAGCCGGCAAAGTGCACCCGTGGATTCGCCGTGCCCTGAAATGGGCTTGCATCGGCGGTGCACTCCTGCTGGCAGGCGTCGGCATCTGGCAGGGAGCGGTTTATCGATCCGCTCTCCAATTGAGGCCGGACTTCGTTGGGGCGCGGGTCGATCCGGACACCGGGTGGACAAAGTACCAGGAAGTGCGCGGCCGGAGCCTGCTCGGCATGGCCGCATATCCGTTGCGCGTGCCTCTGCAGAACATCTTGCGCGAGAGTTCCCAGAAGATCGTCGACGACTACCGCAACAGCGATCAGCCCAAGACCCGGGAAGTGGATTGGATCCGGTGCAAGCGCTACATGTCCCGCGCCGTCGAACTCGACCCTTCCGATTCGAGGGCTGCTGCGATGCTCGCCTATGCGGATGGCCAGATCCTCCGCATTAACCGAAAAGACCTCAGCGCAGTCGCGGCATTTCAGCGCGCCAGCAAGTATGAACCCAAATGGCCCGATCCCTATCTCGGGATGGCGCGCACATTCATTTACAATTTGCAGGACGGCGAGCGGGGAACTCAAGCGCTGCAGCGCGCCAAGGATCTGGGGCTCAACTTCGGCAAGCGGGAGCTTGCCATGATGGGCGATGCGTTCAGAATGAGCGGCCTCCGGGCATGGGACGGGGCGACACGGCTGCGCGGAACCGATCAGGAAAAGGAGTTGCTGAAAAAAGCCGAAGGTGATTTGAAGCAGGCGATCCAGACTTATTCGCAGATCGCTCCGTGGGGCGGCAGCACCAATCAGATTCTTGCGACGCAGGATGTCTTGACCAAGGTGGAAGACCGGCTCAAAGAACTGAACCCGCCGAACCCGCTGTTCCCATGGAATTGGTTTAGGAAGTTGATTTCTGAACTGGGCTCGCGCCAGATCCCCGCGGTGAATGGCGACCGCCACGTGGGCGCCTACGGCCCGACTGCGTCCCAAACCGGAAACCGGATTCCCGACTGACGCGGTGAGGAGCAAGCCGCATGGCATAAGCGTGGGTCGCGTCTGGCAGCCGCGACTCAGGCTGGACCATGCACCAACACAGAAAAGTAAGTGTTTAGCACAGGATGAGAACTGAACCGCAAAGACCTCGAAGACCTCAAAGAGAAACCTTGTGAAGTCTTCGTATTGCGCCAAGGTTACTTTGCCTCTTCCGAAGGGCATGCCATTCAACCTTTGAGATCTTCGTGGTTCAGTTTTTGGATCCGGCTAAACAGTAACGCGGAAAGAACAGGAAACTCGAATGGCTGTCACACGAAGCACCGCTTCCGATCGAGATCGACCCGGACGGGTGGACCCTGCAGGTCGGGTGAGCCGAAACCTGGAGTTTTCACTCTTGCTGCTGACTGCAATTCTTCTTGCTGGCGGCACGTGGCTGATTCTTAAGGCGCGTTCGCCGGAACTGAGCGCTGCCGAAGACCAAATCGCGCACGGGAAGCTCCTGAATGTGAATGAGCTGCGCAGCCCGGACGAGCTCCTGCCAGCCCTTGGTTTCCTCGATGATCCCGAGGATCGCAACTTTGCCGCGCGCCGGATCCTCCAGTTTCTCCGCGACCGCGAACACATCGACAGTGTGGGCGAGTTGCACGCCATCCAGGTCACTTCATCTGAGATCGGGCAGACGCGCGGCTTGAGCGCTTTCCCGGCGCGCCTGAAAGAAATGCGCCAGGAAAGCGGCGAGGCTGTGCCGACGGCTTTGCCTCTGCTGACGCAGCAACAGTTTCAGCAGCTGCGTCCCATGCTCGCGGTGCGCAGCCCGCACGATTTTCGCCGGCTCGTTCTCATCTATGTCGCCGTGTTCGTCCTCGCGTTTCTGTTGCTCCACGCCGTATGGCGCTTTCGATCGTTTGCCGGGGACCAACTGTTGCTCCCACCCGTACTGCTGCTGAGCGGCTTTGGTCTTTTGATGATGATTCGATTGCGCGACCCGATTCGCGAGGCGCTGCTGTTTCCGGATTTCGCCACCGGAGTAGCGATCGGGTGCATTCTTGCTTTCCTCGCCAGCCTTCCCGATTATGAACATTCGACCTTGCGGCGGCTGGCCTACATCCCGCTGCTCGCCAGCTTTCTTCTGTCTTTGGTCCTGATCTTCTTCGGCTCTGGACCCGGTGTCAGCGACGCAAGAGTGAACCTGCGGCTCGGTCCGATTCTCCTTCAGCCGGTGGAATTCATCAAGGCGTTGCTCCTGCTCTTTCTGGCCGGCTTTTTTGCTGATCGCTGGGAGTTTTTGCGCGAGTTGCGCGCGCCCACCCGGACTCTGCCGCCCCTGCTGCGAAGCCTCAATCTGCCGAGACTGCGCTATGCCGTTCCTCTGGTGATCGCGATCGGTTTGGCGATTGCTTTTTTCTTCCTCGAAAAAGACCTCGGCCCGGCTCTGGTCCTCACGCTGCTGTTTTTGATCCTCTATGCCGTGGCGCGCTCCCGCCTCACCGGCGCCCTGATTGCCTTCGCCGCGCTGATCGCGGCTTTCGGGATCGGGTATAAGCTCGGTATTCCCCACACCGTGGCCAACCGCGTTTCCATGTGGCTCTCCCCCTGGGACAACTACATCAGTCATGGTGGAGATCACCTGGCGCAGTCCTTCTGGAGCTTTTCAGCGGGAGGGTTGTCCGGTACCGGCCTGGGGTTGGGAGAGCCCGGGACCGTGCCCGCGGTGCACACGGATTTGATCCTGGCGGCCATTGGTGAGGAACTTGGATTTTTGGGGCTTGCATGCATATATCTGGCGTATGCCGTCCTGGTTCATCGCGCGTTGAGGATTTCGCTGACCAGCCGCGGGTCATATTCTTTCTTTCTTGGTCTTGGGATGACCCTTCTCATTGCGCTTCAAACCGCATTCATCTCGGCTGGAATTCTGGGGCTGGCACCGCTGTCTGGCGTGGTCACCCCGTTTATCAATTACGGAAAATCGTCGGCCGTCGTGAACTTCCTCATATTGGGGGTCCTTGCGGCGCTTTCGGCAGATGCAGGCCGGAGACAGCCGGCCCAGCCCTTCCGGAAACAGGTGCTGTGGGTGGGCCGCCTGCTGGGGATCCTGGGTCTCGTCATTGTCTGCCAGGCGGCTCGTGTCCAGATTTTGGAGGCGGACCGGCTTCTTTGGCATGGGGCTCTCGTGCCTCAGGCCGATGGCCACCGGCGTTACTTGTACAATGGCCGCATCCTGGAAGCAGCACAGAGCATCCCGCGAGGCACTATTTACGATCGCAACGGCATACCGCTGGCGACAAGTTCGCAGGCGCTGCTCGAATCCTACCGGGCGCAGTATGATCAGCTGCATGTCAATCTGGTCCAGGTGACTGGCGTGGGGTCCCGACGCATGTACCCGTTTGGCGCACTTACATTTCATATGTTGGGGGACCTGCGCAGCCGCCTGAATTGGGGAGCGCCGAACACATCGTTTGTCGAGCGTGATCGGAACATAACACTGCAAGGATATGATGACAGGGCGATCGCCGTCCGAGTACGCGATACTCCGGATGGGCCGGAGCACCTGGTATTGCAACGGGATTTTCAGGAACTGCTGCCGCTGGTGCGCTACCGCTACCGGCCCGATGACAAAAAAGTCAGGGAAATCATGCAGCGCGATCGCGACGTCCATCTGACGCTTGATGCGAGGCTGCAATCGAAGCTGGCAGAAATTCTCGAAAAACATATCCTGGCCGCAAAAATGAAGCGCGGAGCGGCGGTTGTTATCGATCCGTCGACCGGTGACCTCTTGGCGTCTGCGACTTACCCCTACGCCGGCGTCGCCAGGGCCGCGGAACTCGTATCCCAGGGGGATCCGGTTCCCGAGTCCTCGGATATCAGCGACAGCCTTTTCGATCGAGTACGTTACGGGCTTTATCCACCCGGTTCCTCCTTCAAACTGGTCACCACGATCGCGGCATTGCAGTCACTGGAGAAGCCCGAAACCATAACCTATCAGTGCAAGCGGCTGCCGGATGGCCGCGTCGGCAATTACGTGCGTGGCTGGGGCCGGCCGATCCGGGATGACATTCTCGACACAGCGCCGCACGGCACCGTCGATCTCGCCAAAGGGCTCATCCTCTCCTGCAACGCTTATTTCGCCCAACTGGGCACCTACGACGTCGGTGCCGAACGGCTGTTGCACGCTGCCGATCTTTTCGGCATCAAGGTCGCCTCGCCCAATACGCCGGCCCAACTGAAAGATGCCCTGCCGCAGGCATCCTACGGGCAGGGACAGGTGGTTGCGTCCCCGTTGATGATGGCGCGTGTCGCCGGCTCCATCTGCAATGACGGCAAACTCGTGCCGACCCGATGGGTGCTTGACCCAACGCAGCCGTCCAGCCAGGTTTGCCTGCCTCCGGAGCGAGCGCACCAACTTTCGGACTACATGAGACGCGTGATTACAGAGGGAACAGGCAAGTCGGCTAAAGGCGCCGCTGTGCCCTTGGCTGGAAAAACCGGCACCGCCGAGCTGCGGGATAAACCGGCGCACGCCTGGTTTGTGGGGTTTGCCCCCTACGGGTCTGGGACGAAACGGATTGCCTTCGCGATCATCATTGAAAATGGGCGCTACGGCGGGCGCGTCGCCGCGCCGGTCGCCGTGGATATTGTGAATGCGGCCCTGGATGCCGGTCTCATTAAACGGGAGTGACACCATGGGATTCATGGACAAACTGCTCAAAACGGAGAGCCGGATTCGTAGGCACATCGAGAACCTGTTTGGCGATGGTGCCGGGCAGACGCCGCTCGAGGCGAGGCGCGATATCCTCGAACAAGTCGAAGCCCACATACTGGTCGACAAGGGAGGAAAGGCCTTTCCCTTCGGCAGAATCCTGATTCATCTGCATCCGCGGAACCAGGCGCTTCGGGACGTTTTCCAGGCGGCATTCCTTGGCGACCGGTCGCTCGAAAACGACATCCGCGAGATGCTGAAAGAATCCGGCGCCAAATTCCCCCATGGCCTTACCATCAGCATCGAGCTGGACACGCCAAGCGATCCTGAAGCGGCTGGAGGCAGCCGGCCAGTGTTCGCCCTGGAATTCATCCGCGCCGAGGATGTGCGCAAAGAACAACGGCCGCGGGCAACCCTGATAGTAATGAAGGGCGCGGCGGAACAATCCGTCTACCATGTGGACAAGGATCGCATGCTCATAGGGCGCCTGGGGGAATTGCTGGACCGGGAAGGTCAAATGACGCGCAGGAACGACATCATCTTCCTGGACAATGGCAACGAGATCAACTCGACCATTGGGCGTGCGCATGCGGCTGTGTACTTCGATCGCGAACGGAGCGTATACCGCATCACTGACGAGGTCAGCCGCTATGGCACGCGCATTTTTCGCGATGGACGCACGATCGAGGTGCCCGGCGGCAACCCTCGCGGGATTCGTCTGCGCTCCGGGGACGAAATCTATCTGGGAAGAGGATGCCTGCGCTTCGAAATTGCCGTTCCGAACGAAAGTGCGAAAGATTAGTGCGTGCTAAAT
This sequence comes from Acidobacteriota bacterium, assembly GCA_049511215.1. Classification (GTDB taxonomy): domain Bacteria; phylum Acidobacteriota; class UBA6911; order UBA6911; family UBA6911; genus JAFNAG01. Next base: position 5,901 of record JBEKYG010000250.1, read on the forward strand.
CAACGACCTCTGGCCGTGCAACCCTGGCAGGCTCAGCCGTTCCGGCGAGCGGTTGGTTGCTACAAGCCCCGAAGGGGGGATAGCACCACCACCATGACGTGTTGAAGCACTCAAAGCGGGATGTTGAGAGCACAGCCGATTTCGATTGACAGCCCCATCGCACGATAGAACAATGAGAATGGGAAGGTGGCCCTTCCGATCCGATCCTCTTCTCAGGATGTGGTTCCCCTGCGTTGTCCCGTTGGGGCCAACACAATACGCTCGGATCAACTGCGGTGCAACACTGACCTAAGCACCTTCGTTCTTCATAGAGCGAAGCTGAGTTCACCCAAAGGATATCTAAGATTGGAGGTTGTGATGGCGATACGCAAACTAGTCCGCATTGTAGGCATTGCTGTGATATTTCTGATCTCAGTGACGATTGCGGTTTACGGGCAGGGCCGGAGCCGGGCGCGGTGGGAACGCCTCGGCGCAGCACGTGTAGACGGGAATATGGATCACGACAGAATTCCTGTCGGTGTGCAGGATGGAAGGTTTCGTGCAATTCAGCTCCGCGTGAGAGGCGGAGCGGTCGAATTCATGCGGGTTGTAGTGCACTACGCCGATGGGGAACCGGAGGAAGTTGCTGTGAAAGAACGAATCCCGAACGGCGGCTCGACACGATCCATCGACCTGCAAGGTAACAGGCGCTACATTCGAAGCGTCGAGCTTTGGTATGGACGCGGAGGGTGGCGCACAAAACCCGAAGTGCAGCTTTACGGTATGCGCTAACCGCCGTTTAGCAACATAGCGACCGGCTTCCGCGGCACGGAGCGCGGAGCCGGTCTTCTCCCTGCCGGATGAGGTCACGTTCCGCCCGCGCCTGGGTTTCCTCGAGGCTGGAAGGTGCGACCGTAGCGCGCGGAAGCCGGATTTCCAACGGAATGGATTCCACTGTGAATACCGCATGGATGACTTCCGGGCCCCCGGCTTAGCCGGACATCCCCTGCCAGCGGCCAAAATTCATGAAATGCTGGCGTGGCCCTCCGCTTCCTTGACGATATCTTCACTGTACCCCAACAACTTGAGAAGCCTGATCGCATTCCTGCTGGTTGCCCTGCCGTCATGGAGCTTGTAGTCGAAGGTGATTGCGTCGTCCGTCAGAGTCTCCTGAAAATGGTAAAACGCTTATTGACTTAGCTCATAATTGCCCTTGGTCTACCAACTCGTCGTAGGTGATGGTCTCCGTAGATGCGCAACCCCCGATCAACCGGTCGAGAAGCTCCTTCTTCCAGGACCGCAGG
>JBEKYG010000251.1:0-7178 GCA_049511215.1 Acidobacteriota bacterium
CCACGAGCTTAATGCATCACAGAGAAACCGGCCTTGGTCCATCGCAAACCGTGGTGATAGACTACCATTTTCATGCGTCGTAGGGTGCGCCCCAAGCGCATGGGGGACTGTTCCGAAAATAGCCGGAAAGGGCTATTCAATTGACTCCACAACCCACAACCTGTAGTGATTTGGGATATGGAGGACTATGAACCACAAAGACCTCGAAGATAAATCTCCAGGATATTTTTTCTTCGAGGTTTTTATGGTTTTTGTGGTCTTTGCGGTCTTTGCGGTTCAGCTTTCTTTGCCAACTCTGTGCGAGGTCGTAAAAAGCATAACCACAACATATAGGGGCTTGTGGAGTCAATCGAATAGCCCTTTAGCCGGATTCCTGACCCCCGTAGGCCCCGGCCGCCGGACGGGGCCTGGGATCTGATGATTCCAACGTCCGAGCGCCGTCCGGCAGCCGGCGCCCACTTGGTCGCCAGTTTTCATGCCCTTGGGTGCGCCCCCGGCGCATGAAGGGCTGCTTTGAGAACAATTGGGTATTGAGCACAGAGGCTACGGTGTCAGATTCTGCGTGAGGGACGCACCGTGGAAGATCATCCTGGTTGCAGCGCCAGCATCGACCCGTTTCTTGATCTCCCTCGCATCCATTGGCCATGCCGGCACACTCCGCGAGACAGAAGGAAGGGAAACAACCAAAACTCAGATTCGGCTTGTGGACTGAAGGGTATTCCTTGTAGAATCAATCAGTTCCTGAGAACGCAACCGAGACCTTTGCCACCGTAGTTCAGGAAGTTTCTCTATTTTGTTTTTAGCGGCTCGCGGTTTTAAGGCTGGCAGTCAATTGGAGGTAATTCAATGATTGAGACTTCCATGAATCCATTTGAATATAAAAAAGTATCCACCGACGATCCTTTCATTAATGAGGTATACAAGTTGAGGTACAAGGTTTATTGCGAGGAATGGGGGTTTGAAAAACAGGAGGACCATCCAGGAGGGATGGAAAAGGATCAGTTTGATGAACATTCAGTTCATTTTGTTGTGATGAGAAAGGGAGATAATCAAGTTATCGGTACGATTCGCATGATCAATAACTCGGAAAAGGGGTTCCCGGTCGAGCAGCATTTCCAAATAGACACGGACCTTTCCGCTTTTAACAAGGACCGTTTTGGTGAAATATCCAGGCTGGCCATAAGCAAAGACTACAGGAAAAGGGCTACGGATGCAGTTATTTTCGGGGGAAATACAATTAATGATATGGCCGTCGACAACATGTTCGGAGGTAGAAGAAAAATAGGCAACGACATAGTCTTCGGTCTCTATAAATGCATTTATCAGGAAAGTGTGGCAAGAGGGCACAAGTACTTGTTTGCGGTTATGGCGAGGGGGCTGTTTCTCCTCTTGAAACGGATAGGCATCGTCTTTGAGCCGATCGGACCGACCAAATTCTACCATGGCTTGAGGACGCCTTATCTGGGCAGAATAGATACTATGCTGCAGGAACTTATCAGAAGCAACCCTGCTCTCTACGAGGAATTTGCTGCCGGATTCAGGCAAAAGTGAGAGGGTAATATTGCTTCTTATTTGCTCTTTTGGCTCTTAACGCGAGCGGGATTTTCCCGAGCCCCGCCAACATCCAAAAGCGGAAGAAAGATTGGCATCTGGATGTCTCCTATCGGTTTCCTCCAGCGACGCTCTCAAATGATCCGCGAGAAATCTGACATTGGGTTCTTGCAGGATGGTCAAATGATTTCCCGGGATCATCTTATCTCTAGCCTGCCTTTTGGCGATCCGTGTCCAACCCAGGTCGCATTCGTGGGAATGAAAGAGGAGAGCTACCCGGGCCTTGGCATCCAGGGCCGCGAGATTGAACTGTCCGGAGAACCAACCTCGCCGAGATTGAAATCCAGCGCAGTCTGTGACAGACTGCAGGGCAGCCAGCCGGCGCCTTGCTGCTAAGAAGGGCATCCTGATGCAAAGAACCTGAAGCGGGCGGACCATTCAGTCGATAAACATAGGAGTCTTATCATCTGCTTTCTTTTCTCCGGAGGATAGGAATGCCAGAAAGCTCTCGATTCCACGGTGCGGCGCGTCACAGCGCCCTGTTGATGGCCATTATCATCCTGCTCGCTTCACTCGCCTGCTCCCGCAGCCCGCAGAAGTTGGTGGACAACGGAAAGAAATATCTTCAAGAGAAGAAATACAGCGTAGCGATCATTGAATTCCGCAGTGCCATCCAGGCCGATCCTCAATTCACTGAAGCCCACTACCAGCTGGGGCTGACCTACCTTCTTCTGGGATCGTTCGGAGACGCGGGACAGGAGTTTTCAAGGGCCACCTCGCTCAATGGCAACGATCTCCGCGCCCAGCTGAAGTCGGGCTTTATCCTGCTGATGCAGAGGAAGTTCGATGAGGCCAAAGCCAAAGCCGAGCTCGTCCTGAAGAAGGAGCCGCAGAACGCCGATGCGCAGATCCTCCTGGGCAGCTCGCTGGCGAGAATCCTGAATCTCAACGAATCGGCAGAGGAAGTGCTCCAGGCATTCCAACGAGAGCCGACTCTACTCCCGGCCTTCTTCGATCTCGGCGCAAAACAGGCCACCGACGAGCAGATAGCTTTAGCTGAAGCGGCTTTCCAAAAGGTCCTCAAGTCTGATGCGAAGAACGTCTCGGCCAGACTGGCATTGGCCAACCTCTATGTCGCGACCGACAAGCTCGACATAGCGGAAGAAGCCCTGAGAGGCGCGGCCTCCGGAGCCCCACAATCTGCGGATGCTCAACGCGCGCTCGGATACTATTATTTGCGCGCCAAGAAGTTCGATCTCGCGGAGCAGGGGTATAAAAAGGCCGCCGAGATCACCGGCCAAGGCATAGACCAGCGCATCATCCTGGCCGAGTTTTATCGCGCCACCGGTCAACCCGCACGAAGCATCGAAGCGTACGAAGCGCTGATCAAAGATGACCCCAAAAACATCGTAGCCAGGCGTCGCCTGGCCAGCATATATCTCGCTCAGTCCAACCTGCCAAAGGCCACTGAAATCGTCGACTCGATCCTAAAGATCGCGAGCGACGATCCGGACGGGCATTTCATGAAAGCGAGCATTCTTTTGGCCGAGCGGAAGACCGAAGAGGCAACCAAGGAGTTAGAGGCGCTCGTAAAGCGGGTGCCCGGCGTCGCCGTTGCACGCTACTTCCTCGGACTTGCCTACATCCAGGCCGGCAAGCTTCAGCAAGCCGACATCGCACTGACTGAGGCCATCAAACGTGACGACCGGCAGTCCCGGGCCTATCTGGCGCTGGCGCAGCTTCGAGTGGGACGCGGCGATCCTGATTCGGCCATCGGGCTGGCCCAGCAGGCCCTCAAGATCGATCCGAGCCTGAACGACGGGCATTTTGTCCTGGGCAGCGCTTATGCGGGTACCAGGGAATATCAGAGCGCCCTGGCCGAACTGGGCGAGTACTTGAGGGTCAACCCAAATAATCCCGCTGGTCTCTATCGGCTCGGCACGGTGTATCTAGCGATGGGGGACACCGCCAACGCAGAAGCCCAGTTCCAGGCGGTGCTGAAAAACAACCCCGACAACATCGACGCCCTCGGCGCGCTTGCGGGTAACTTTTTGGTTCAGAAGAAACCAGAGAAGGCGGTTCAGTTGCTGACTGAGAAAATCAACCAAACGCCGAACGAGCCGAAGCTCCACCAGCTTCTGGCCGAGGTGTATCTGAGCCAGAAAGATGTCGCCAAAGCGGAAGCAGAATATGGCAAGGTCGCTGCTATCGATCCCGCCCGACGGACCCTGCTCGCCGATTTCGATGCGGCGACCAACCGACCGGACAAGGCGATCGAGACCTACCAATTGATGCTTAAGGAAAACCCGCAAAACGACTCCGCCAGGAAACGGCTCGCGAATCTCTATTTTGACCTCAAATCCTACGATCAGGCCATGAAGCTCGCGGCCGAGATACTGAGCGCGAGGGCGGACGATGCCGACGCGCACATTCTCAAGGCCAGAATTCTGGGCCAGCAAGGCAGATTCCCAGAGAGTCTCACCGAACTGCAGGCGGTGCTGAAAAGCGATCCGGGATCCGCCCCGGCACACTACTTTGCGGGCGTGACTTATCAAAAGATGGGCAAAAAAGACCAGGCGGAAGCGGAGCTGAACTCAGCCATCAAGAGTGACGGCCGCTACTACCCGGCTTACCTGGTATTGGCTGAGTTGAAGCTGGACAGCGGCGATCCGAGAGCCGCCATAGGCTATGCCCTCAAGCTCCGCCAAACCAACCCGGCCTTGAGCCAGCCGCTCCTGATCCTAGGAACCGCATATTACAGGACTGGAGACTTCAAGAATGCGGCAACGGCGCTCGAAGCATTCGCAAAGCAGAACCCGACGAACACGCAGGCTCAGCTTCAGCTCGGGCTGGCCTACTCGGCTGTGGGAGATTACCCGCGTGCCGAATCCCAATACTCGGGCATTTTGGCCGGCGATGCCAACAATCTCGACGCGATCGCCGCGCTGACCGTAGATTACATTAGACAGGGCAAACAGGATAGGGCAATTGGCAGGCTGAATCAAATGCTCGCCAAGTCTCTCAATTTCCCGCGGTTGCATGAGCTCTTGGGGCAGGTCTATGTGTCGCGGAAGGAATACGCGAAGGCTGAAGAGGAATACCAAAAGGCAGTGGCCGCGGATCCCAAGAACCTGAGCGAGAAGACCGCGCTCGCGGACCTCTATCTCAACATCGGCAAGCTGGATAAGAGCATTGAGACCTACGAATCGATCGTCAGGGCAGATCCCAAGAACGCAACAAGCAGGGGGCGTCTGGCAACGCTATATTTGCAGCAGCGGGCGTTTGACAAGGCCCTCCAACTGGCAGACGGGATGTTGAAGGATAACGACAAGGACGCCAATGCCCATATTCTGAAGGGGAGCATCTATTCCGCTCAAGGAAAGACGGCGGAATCCATCGCTGAATTCAAGCAGGCGCTGCAGATCAAACCATCCACGGAAGGCCACTATGAGCTAGCTCAGGCATATCAAAGGGCAAAGGATTCCGCCCATGTCGAAGCCGAGTTAAATGAAGCGCTGAAGATGGACAACAACTATGCCCCTGCCCTGATCGCGCTTGCCCAACTCAAGCTGGACAGCGGAAACGATACCGCGGCGATCCGCTACGCGCAGCAACTGCTGGGCGCGAATCCCAACATGAGCCAGGCTCACCTCGTGCTCGGCGCGGCATATACAAGCCGGAAAGACTTCAGGAGCGCGATCGCTGAATTCGAGGCGTTTGTGAAAGCCAATCCCAACAGTTCCGCCGGATATCTCCGCCTTGGCATGGCACATTCGGCAGCACAGGATTATCCGAAAGCCGAAGCTGCGTATGAATCGGCGCTGAAGATCGACCCGAAGAATCTGGACTCGCTCTCTGCGCTTTCAGGTCTCTATGTAGGCCAAAAGAAGCCGGAGAAAGCAATCCAGAGACTGAGTCAGGAGATAGCCAGGGCGCCCAAGGAATCCGCGTTACCTGCAATGCTTGGACAGGTCTATTCTTCTCAGAACAACTATCCGAAGGCCGAGGAGGAATTCCGCAAGGCGCTCTCTCTGGATCCAAACAACGCCTCTGCCTATGGCCTTCTCGCTCAGCTTTACGTGGCTCAGAAATCGGTCGACAAAGCCATCGCTTCCGTGGAGGCCGGGCTAAGAATCAGCCCGAACTCAGTTCAACCTCGATTGATCCTCGGTATGCTTTACGCATCGCAAAACAACACGGGGAAGGCGGAATACTGCTACCGCGAAGTGCTAAAGCTCGATCCGCAGTCGCCCGTCGCGGCCAACAACCTGGCGTGGATTCTTTGTGACTCCGGCAGAAATTTGGACGAAGCGCTGCGACTGGCGCGCGGCGCCTATGACAGATTGCGGAATGACACAAATGTCGCTGACACCCTGGCATGGACCTACTACAAGAGAAAAGCCTATCTCTCTGCCATCGACCTGCTTAAGGACTGTGTTTCCCGTGATGCGAAGAACGCCAACTACCGCTACCATCTGGGTATGTGCTACCACGCGAACGGCCAAAAGGATTTGGCAAAGCAATCCCTGGAAAAGGCCCTGTCGCTCGACAACAAATTCCCAGGAGCAGACGAAGCCAGGAAAACCCTCGCCGGCATCGCGCGCTGATGCAGATCTTTGCCACGAATAGCATTAGATATCAACGCAGAGAGCCCAGAAGGCGCGGAGACAAACGGAGCTTTTTCCCCTTTTTGCCGCTGCGGGCTCTGCGCCCTCTGCGGTGAGATTTGTTTGCTTGCGGCCATGCCACTACAGGTTATTCGTGGCTTGTATTTTGTCGCTGGATGGAGATCGACATTATAGAGCATCAGCCGCTGTACCGGTTTGCGATCTATTGCTCGATCGCCCTATTCGTTTAGGGCACGCTGTTTCCCTTTCAATTCGATTTTTCCCCGGCCTTCTGGTGCGCTCCTCGTTTCCCTGTTCTCGTCGCCTGGCGGCAGGCGCGGCGATCGCCCTCGCCGCCGCTATCGAGCTCGGCCAGATGTTCGTCCCAACTCGCTTCGCCGGAGATCAGGCATTTCCGATACCTGTGACACGGTTGGATTCCCGGATCGACGCGCGCTGAATGCAAGGGCGTACGACGCCCTGCGCAAAACCGCCGCACTCGCCTCATGATCGGGAATGAAAATCGGCGGCATAGAACGGATCGCGCTCGAAGTGGCAATGGCTTGTTCCCTGGATGGCATGAGCGTGGAAGGCTCAGTGCGCGACGCCGTGATCGGCGTGAAAATCACCTTTATCTCTTCCCAATGCCAGGATTTGACCATCTCTTATCCACTCCCTGATTAGCCGCCATTCTAGCCCCTCTCCCCGACACGCCGGCATCCGGCAAAGATCGATTTCTTGATGCGCCTGAATTGAAGGGGGTCGAGGGGGTGGTGTAGATTATTGCCGGCCGGACAGGATGGTTTTCGATAGTGCGCGACATTTTTGAACAATCGGATGGGTGGTATCGGGCCGCTTTCTACGTTGCCGTCACGCTTTATGCTGGAGTATTTCGTCCTCGACTGGAGAGACTTCGAGTTGCCGGTCTACCCAGTACTCGTGCTGAGTCATGCCGCCGGAGCTCATAGCTTCCCACTGCCCGTCACGGTCACGTTTCCGGATCGACGCGTGCTCGAATTC
>JBEKYG010000252.1:0-7176 GCA_049511215.1 Acidobacteriota bacterium
ATATTCGGCTGCAGTCATGTGCAGAATGCCGCGGCGTCCGGATTCTGATTGAATGGGACACAGCCAGCCATCCAAGGGATGCGCCAAGACGGAAACGCGGTCGGGAATGGGATCCGAGATTTCGGCAGCATTCTTGGGCGCTGTCGGGCGCCAGCCGACAGAGAAAAACTGCATATCCTGTGCCGCGGCCTCGGTGGGCGCGGAGGCTGTAGTCATCGTCTCTTTCTGCCAGGCACGGATCCGTTCCTGGATGCTGGTGAAATCGCTTTCTTCCGGAGTTCCTGCCACGCCGGCCCGGATGGGATTGAGATCTACATACACCATGCAGCTGGCGATGGCCGCTTCGTCGAGCAGCGCCTGGCATTTAAACCGTGCTTCCCAGAACCGGCCCTTAACTTTATCCTCCTTGTTTGCCGCCCGAGCGGTGAATTCGTTCAGGCGACCCATGAACCAGCTGAGGCTGCACAGGCGCTGTCGCAGCTGCGCGATGCGCTCCGGACGATCTGCCAAAGCGCGGATTTCTTCCTCGCGAGGCGGCATTGGGACGCCCCTCATATCGCGATGTCGGGGGAAGAGTGTCAGCCAACGGATGGCCACGTCCCGATCGGACCACATGGCGACGATATCGGGGCGAGTGCGCAGAATGGTATGGCAGTGATTCTCCATGACTGCATAGGCGCAGACTTCAATTGCGAAGATGGCCGCGAGATACCGCAACCGTTCGACCACCCATGCCTTGCGGTGGGAGAAGTCCCGCAAAGTTAGCGTGTCGAAGCCGTACAGAAACGCCCGGCGGACACACCGGCTGAAGCAGTGATATACCCCTTCCTGCCCTGCCCGGACGTATTTGCTGCGCGACAAAGCCATGGTTCACCTCTCTTGACATTACTAACGGCGGACTCATGGAAAGTGCCAAGAAAAAGCCGCAAAAAAATGGGTGTCCAGGTTCTTGCCGGCGGCAAGGGGGCAATTGGGACGCGGGCGCTCCTCGACGATGTACCGAGACATCGCCTGCGTCGCGCCGCCTTGCACCTGCCCCCGCGGCGCTTGGAACGCGGGCCCTCCTAATTCTCGGACGGGCTCCTAGGGGCCGCCGCGCAGCCGATGCATCGGTCGCGCAAGCCCTGGAACGAGGCAGCTCGCCACAACACATTGATGAAACCCTGCGCATCATCGCTCACGTGCGGGCCCTCGATTGCCTTGTCCAGGCTGTGGGCGCGGACGTGGTTTCGAGGATGGGAAAACCGTTGTTTTGTGCGGGCAAGACCCTACAGAAGACGGCGGCTGGGATTTTTGCTGAACAGCAGTGTTTCATGAGGCGGCGGCTCTTCCGGACCCTGACATCACCTCTTCAGGTCCGGAATGAACTGATCGGCGGATCCTCCCAGCAGCGTGCTCGCGTAGTTGGCAGGCAAGCGCGCGAGAGCTTCTCGGACTTGAGGAGGAATTCTTGATCAGCGAGCGGGGGCCCGGTATCCTTTTGAGAGCGAACCTTGCAGCAGTGGACGGAATGCACCCGTGAATATAATCCTCAGGTTGTGATCGTTTATCGGGCCTGATTCAAAGGAGACAAAAATGACAAAAAACATCAAGGCGATTCCCGACGGGATGCACACGCTCACGCCGCATCTGGTGGTGCGCGATGCTTCAAAAGCCATCGAGTTTTACCGGAAGGCGTTCGGCGCCGAAATCAGAGGCGTTCATCACACGCCCGATAACAAGGTGATGCACGCCGAATTGATGATTGGTAATTCGATGCTCTTCCTGGCCGACGAATTCCCCGGCATGGGAAGCTGCACATCACCTCAGACCCTGGGGGGCAGCTGCATTACCCTGAACATTTACACTGACAACGTGGATCAGCTTTTCAACCAGGCGGTATCCGCGGGCGCGACGGTGATAATGCCGCTCACGAACCAGTTCTGGGGCGATCGTTACGGGCAACTTAAAGATCCCTTTGGCCATACCTGGGCCTTGGGCCAGCATGTAGAGGACGTCTCACGCGAAGAGATGGAGCGTCGCGGCCGCGAGGTCTTCGCCAAAATGGCCAAAGGAACCGGCAAACCTTAAGTTTTGGGGACAGGCTACTCAACCTCGAAATACGGCACAGGCGTCGAGGCTTTTCGCCGCGATCGGAATTCGAGGTTGGGTAGGCTGACCTGAACGGTGCCTGAATCAGATGAGGTTTTTCTGTCCCTGTTCGGGGCTATTGATGGCAATCCAAGATACCCCGGGTTGCGTTTCGCTCGCCCGGGGTCACTGTGATGGGCGCACATCAGCCAAGCAGGCTGAAGCCCACCAAGATACGCCGGAGGTGTGTTAAGGCCGGTCCCGCGACCGGTTCCACTTGAGAGATTTCTGCTACTCACGTGCAGGCGGCTGGGCTCGCTGCCTGCGGCCCTGCGTTCGATCTGGCCGATCCGCTCGCCGACCGCGGCGATGACCGGCAGGGGCTCAGAGCAGGGGCTCCCTGCCGGGCGTGCGTCTGTCTCCAACCCGGCCTTGGTGAGTTGCGTTATCTGGCCCGAGTTCCCATCAGTATTTCATCAACCACTCGGGCACGTCGCTCGCGGAGCCGATATCAAAATTAAGCCGGGCATAGCGGAACCATTGAACCATGCCGTCGGAGGCACTGAGAACGAGCACCTTCTTGTTCGCATGAAAAATTATCAAGTCCTCTTTTTTGATATAGTCTGTGCCGAATCTGTCTGTAATCACTTTCAGATCCTGGCCGACTAGATTCATTTGCATGAGGTCACAATCGCGGGCTTTGACGCTAATCTCGATCAGGACCTCACGGGTATCATAAAAGTCACCCACGGTTTGTCCAAACTTGTATACCACCACGACCAGATCGCCGAGCGCCTCTCGCGGCGGGGTGTCGCCCCTTTTGTCCTTTCCAAAGATCGGGAAATTGAAGTACTCGTAATAGAATCCCCGTTCCGGAGGCTTATGGTAAGTTCTTGCTCCACTGGGCCTCTTCGCGGCTCCATTGTTTGAAATTCCCTTGGCCTTTTTGAATTGAACGAGATTCAGAGGATTTTCCAGGAACTGCAACAAGTTCCTTTGACCGGGCGATCCTGCATTGGACTGCTTCTTAATGCCCGTGGCGGGTTTCACATGAGCCAGCAAGTTCGAGATGCCGGCGCTTGCGCCCGCCATTTCAATGGCCAGGAAAATGCTGAGAACGTAGGTTGAATTCATCGGTATTTCCTTCGGAGCGAAACAAGCGATCGCGTGACAGGGGGCCGTCCGACAAGGGTTCCTGTTCTGACATTGAAATTGCAAAAGCGCCGGACCATCGTTGACCTGTGTCGAAGAACAACTCCAACAGCCTGCACTTAAACAGATTATGCGCCATTGTAAGGCAGCGAGGACATGTTTGTCCGCCCATTTCGCTCTGAATGGGCCGACGCTCAGGGCTTTACCTTGAGCCTTCCCGCTTTCCGTGCTGTTGAACCACGGTGGAGGTATTGTCAAGTTGAGGCAATAGGTGCGGACCGGGTTGATGAATTCGAAGACACCCAGCTATCCCGGATATCGATTCCCGCCGGAGATCATAAGTCATGCCGTTTGGCTCTATCACAGATTCTGCCTGAGCTTCAGAGATGTTGAGGGCCTCCCGGCGCAGCGCACCGGGCCATCATGGCTTCTGTCATACACGACAGCGAACGCTACGCCAACAATAGGGCTGAAGTTTCACACGAGCCAAGTCGACATTGGGATCGACGCTCAGCCTACGTTTCGCCTATCCCACTTGTTTGGTGTAAACCTGTTTTCGGGTCGGATTCCCCAACGACGAGCTGGTGGTGGTCGTGATGGTTAGAGTCCTTCCATCCGCTGTCAGGGACCACTCTTCTTTCGTCTTGATTTCAGCGGGGCCGAATGGAGTAGTCGCCTTTGTATATCCTTCGATGACCAGCTGAGCGTTGTTCCAGGTTGCCCGATATATGAAAAGGTTTCCGCGCTCGTCAGTGGCGGTATTTTCGTTGCCATTCAGCAGGTAGTTCACCTGCGTTGCAGGTTTATGGCTCCATCTGGATTCCACCTGCAGGCTATTGCCCTCATGCCGCACTACCAAGTCAGCGCTCACCGGTTGGACTTTGCCATCCACATAGGTGGCCATCGCATCGCTCCTGGCCGCGTCTCGAATCCAGGTGCCGCTAAAGTCAGGTACAGCGATCCCCAATGCAAAAACGCCGAATGCAATCACAAGGCACAATGACAAAATGGCATATTTCATAATGTCTCCTCGTTACAATAGGTGGAGGTGGAAAGGCCTTATTGAATCTACTGATCTCTTACCGCTTGCTGCCGACTACTTTTTCTTCAATGCGAGGCGGCCGCGCGCCTCGTTCAACCATTTTTCGCGAGCGAGCAGACCATCTGTCACGATTAAAAGGGAATACGAATTATTGACCTGAGTATTGGCTTGCATTGTTGCGATCTTATTCCGCCATTCGGTCATGCCCTTCTCGACTTCATCAAGCGCAGAACGAGCCCTGTCGATCTCCGCAATCCGCAGGTAAGCATCGAAGAGCGCGTGCCAGGCATCATCTGCATATTGCCAGGGAAGAAACCTCCCCATCTCAGTATTGAATCCCGGGGACTTCAGATCATTCGCGTTTTCAAGGTCACGTTTCTCGACCGCAGCTAAACCCTCCCGGATCAAGGATGGAATCTGATCCAGCCGCACGCCCCGATTGGCGTACAGAGTGGCCAGTTTCATGAAATCCAAGGATAATGAATCCGCGCCTCCGCGTAGGAGTGATAGAACCTTTTCGCCTGCGCCAGTGAATTCGGTTTCGGGATGGTTTTTCAGTTCTGATAGTGATTTCAACCGGTCCATCCAGACAAATGTGAATTCTGGCGCTTTCTTGATCCAGATATCGGTTCTCTGCAGCCGTTTTTCCCAATAAGCGGTCTTGGTTTGCACGGTGGCATCGGCCGCAGGGGCAGGATTATTTGCACTCCATTCCTGGGTGTCAAAAGCGACAAATGCGCTTCGCCCCTCAATGCTCGTGTCCTTCGCTAAAAGGATTCGAAGAGTTTCCATATCTCCCATTCCCCGATAGCCGCTCCACAAGACCGATAGGAATTCCGGGGGCCGACCGCCTGCGAGGCTTAGCAAGCGTTTCAAGTCGGCGGATACCCACTGCCATGTCTGGTTGGCAACAGCGTCGCCGGCTTGCCGAGTTGTCTCCATTGACCACAGCGCGGGATACATCAACAGTGACCGTGTATCCGTTCGCGTGACCAGCAATTCCCTCATGTGCGACAGTGTGCTGGAAAAGAAAAGCGGGTCCGTCACCGAAATCAGGATCCGAATAGGTTCAGGGCTTTCTGGGCACAATTCCATGAAAGCCCTCAGATAGGTTTGTACTTTGTTGGGGTCGTTGTATATATAACCGGACCGGCTCATGTCGACCGGCATATTCGGAAATCCATAAACCTTGGCTAAAGCAAAATTGGGCCATGGAAAACTAGGGTTTTCCGCGATCAATTGCTTCATCAGCCGGATCATTTCCGGGGTGTTTTTGCCATAAAGGCTGAAGGCATATAGATAAGTCAAGCCTGCTTCGCCGGGATGTTGTAACAGCAGCCGCCGGTATCGGTCTCTCACCGAATCAGGCACCCGGGAGGGAAAGGGCAGGACTTCGAGCGAGCTCTTGAGCAAAAAGAAGTCGTCCTCGTTTTCCCGCGCGAGGTTAAACAACCGGTCCGATACCACCTCTGCGGAGCGAGAATCGGGGAGACTCTCATCGACCAGCAGCGCATTCTCCACGACTCCCAGGATTTCAGCGGACGGTTCACATTGACAGGCTGTTGAGTTCATCACCCTCCCTATGCTCGCGCCCGAGTCTTCTGAGGGCACGATGCCATTCTTCGCGCTCTCCGTGGTTCCGGTGATAGCGGGAAGGCGTGGCTGTTGTCCTCTGGGCGCTGGCAGTTCCTCTCCGGTTTTCCGGAGGACACTGGAACCAGATGACGATATTGACTGAGATTCTGGATGATGCGTGAGAAAGAGCGTTGCAGCAAGCACGAGTGCCGCGCCGGCCACCACCACTGCCGTAAGGCGCCAACTCCATTGGAAACGCACGGGCCTTGCGATATTCGTTTGCGGAATTCCGGCCGCGTGTATTTTCGGTAATATCGCGGGCCAGAGGTCATGATCGGGATTGATACTTTTGGGAAGCGCTGCCGATTGGCACAAGAGTGACTTAATCGACCTGACTCTCTCCCGGCAATCTACGCACTCAGCCAGGTGCGCTTCCAGGTTCTGTTGCTCGCTTTGTGGAAGAGCCAAATCCAGGTAATCATCCATCCGGTCGACAAAATCTGCACATTTCATGTTCCGAGCACCTCCCTGAGGATTCTGCGCGCTCGGGAAAGTTGAGCTTTGCAGGTTCCGATTGCCAAACCCATGGTCCCGGCAATTTCCTCGTGTTTCCAACCCTCAATATCGTGCCATACAAAAACCGCGCGTGCCTGTTTGGGAAGGGACGAGATTGCCTTTTCCAGATCAAGCTTCAGGTTGTGAGCGGTTTCCACGTGCGAGCCGGGGGTAACGGGACCACTGTCTTGGATGTGGGCACTCTCTCTTTTTGAGGAATTCAACTCATCAAGAATCATGTTTATGGAGAGGCGATAGAGCCAGCTGGCGAAACTTGATTCACCCCGAAAGGAGCATAATTTGATCCAGGCACGGACAAAGACCTGCTGAGCCACCTCATCCGCCCGTGACCGATCCGCAAGAATTCTCAGGCAGATGGCATAGACGCGGCCCACGTGAAGGCGATAGATCTCTTCAAAGGCAGCCTGGTTACCTGATTGCGCTTCCGCAATCAGGTCGCTGGCATCTTTTTCCAGATATCCCGCCTTTTCCATCAATAGCTCTGAACTAACCATGTGCTTTGATCCTGTATTAAGACAGTTTGGCGGCACGAAAGGTTTAAACGGCGATATTTATATTTATCGCCATGGCAGGTTAGGGAAGCTGCAATGAAGCGCCGGAGGGGATTTGGCCCGCCTGGCAGTCCTGATCTACTTCTTCTTAGACCGTTATGCGCCGCGCAACGAGAATTTTGTTCTCGTTAGAAGCCAGGAGCCGGAAGCAAGAAGCCAGAAGCTCCATGCCGAGCTCAAAGCGGCAGGCGAGCACAAGCACTTCGCCGA
>JBEKYG010000253.1:0-7153 GCA_049511215.1 Acidobacteriota bacterium
AATAACCCGCCGCAAGAAAAACAAAATCGGGCTACTTGGAAAGAAAAATCCAGTCTTATGATTTTACCAGGTGGCTCACTTTATCTGAGCAGGGGTGGTTCAATTTAACTGAGCGCTATAGGCAAAGGCATAGATGAAAGATGTCAACAATCTCATCGCCGGAATCAGACCTCGCACAACGCCGAGTACGTCGCCGATGAATCCCGCCACCAGCAGGATCGTTGCCAGGATCATTCCAACCAGCGCAAGAAATGCTGCATTCTTGAGTGTCATGGCCGGAGTATAAGCGCTCTGAGGGCGATCCGCAAGGGTCGCTTCGCAGCCAATGTGACTGCCTTGGATGAACTGCGGACGATTGTTGGCGGGACGGGGACTGACGACGGCAACTGCTTGACAGCGCTTGCAGAACCGCAGGTCAGATGCCTCTTGGAGGGGTTTAGAGCAAGAATCGGAGGCCGACTTTTCAATCTAAGACCTGCATCCGATCCGTTAGAGTATTCCCCGATAGTATGCGTCCCGCTTTCCTGCGCTGTTGGAAATAGCCGCGCATGGTCATCGGTCTTAGGTTCAATAATCACGCCAGTTTTTTGATGTAAGCGGGAATTTGAAGGGTGAAGAATTGTCGAAAAACGCTTATTGACTTAGCTCATAATTGCCCTTGGTCTACCAACTCGTCGTAGGTGATGGTCTCCGTAGATGCGCAACCCCCGATCAACCGGTGGAGAAGCTCCTTCTTCCAGGACCGCAGGCTGCGCTCTTCGTATCGTCTGATGCCTTTGCCGTCCTCGGACGGCAAGGTAGCCAGCGTTATGAGCTAAGTCAATAATCATTTTGTCGAAATATTATCTGGTCACAACCTTGCCGTCGTCAGTCCCCCATCCCCTCCCTGGATAAGCAGAGCGGAGCCAGAAAAGGGAGTTCATCACCAGGAATCTGCAAATTACATCATATCTTCATAATGTGCGCAGGATGTCGCGCCTTGAAGGGCGCTTACTTCGAGCCGATCTGATAAGCAATTAGCTTCCAGGCGTCGTTCTCCTTTACAAGTTTGAAAGAGGCGGGCATCTTGGTGCCGGACTTGAGATTTAGAACGCCGGAGAGTTGCGCACCGCTTAAATCCACGGATCGCTCATTAAAGGTTGTGTCCACCACTTGGAAAAGAGCCGGGTTCGCTTTCGCAGACGTCGTGAAGGCTTCCAACGACTGGACCTGCTGCAGTGGTGTGGAAAAATATGCGTATGCAGCAGTGTAATTTCCCGAGCCGGCTGCGGCCAGAAACGACTTCACAGCCTCTTCCGGGCCGGCTGTCGCCTTTTTGACGACAACGAACATCAGCACCGCAAGCACCGCTACCACGACAATCAAGCCGCCGCAACCAATAGCCACCCAACGAAGCCAGGGTTTCTTCGGGGTACCAGTGGGATCTGCCTGCGGGGAATACGAGTATTGCGGGGGTGTCGAAGACATTGGCGGCCTCCTGTCTGGAACTTGGCTGCATTTGCCATTGAACTGGATTGGATTTGTCGAGAACCTGAGAGCATTGACCTTTGCTCCCCAAGCATTCATTACCGGTGGATGTAGCCCTGTCGCATGGAAATGAATAGCGAAAATCACAGGGTGAGATGCAATGCTTTTCCAATGGTGCTCCCGCCATCCGACATCGGCAAGCTTGTTTTTCACTCGGGAGGCGAATAGATGAAATGAGAAGGTCGGCCTTAGAAGCGTTTCTATCCGGGGGGGCATAAGGGGAAAGTGGGAAGGTAGGGTTATACGGGGTGGTAGGGTTATACGGGGTCGGACCATGGCAAATAATAGAATCATCGAAGATAGGTCATTTTAAGGGCGGCGGAAACGGCCTTAGCGGCAAAAAAGGCCCCAAAAATTTGAATCTAAGAAAAACCCGGGCTGAGCGATGCGTCGGCACAGCAGGATTTCCTTACATTACATTGAAAAAACTATGGCCAAAAATGCAGGCAAGTCCACATTTCGGGGGTTCGGTAAGCGCGTACTTTTTTGAAACAGGTCAATTAGCGTGGCCCGTGCCCTGAACTCTGTGGTAAATTGGCCATCGTGGTCGTCAGAGGTCGCTGGACCAAGCGGCTGGAGCTAACATAACACCCCATATCGGAAGCTGCCTGCCTTTGGAAGGAAGGTGGCATCGGGTCAATTCTGCAGTTTATTCTTCTATCCGTTCAGCTTGCCGACCATCATCGCGCGCTCGGGCATGGTCGATAAGCTCCGGCTTAAACTCAGCGAACCGGAACTGGCCTCTCTCCGCCGCTCCGCCGAAGTGCTCTGGGGAACTGCGTTCCAAATCAAGGACTGAGCGAGTGCGCGTGTTTTGTCGAACGATGGGTGGCGCCCACTTGACTGCGACAACGATCGCGTGGGCGGGAACTGGGACCCGGTTTGCCCGTTTCGCCTTGGTGGATCAGGCTGTTCACGCTAGAATGCGCGAACTTTCAGCGAGGTGAGGGATGAGTCTTTCTGCCGGAACCCGCCTGGGTCCGTATGAGATTCTCGCGCCGCTGGGCGCGGGCGGGATGGGAGAGGTTTACCGCGCGCGCGACACCAGGCTCCAGCGTGACGTTGCCATCAAGATCCTGCCGAATTCTCTGGCGCATGATCAGGACCGCCTGCGCCGTTTTGAGCAGGAGGCCAGGGCTGTGGCCGCGCTCAATCATCCGAACCTGCTGACCGTCTTTGACGTGGGCACAGCCCCGTTGGCGCAGGTGGCGGACGGAACCGGCGCCGCGGCGGCTTCGCCCTTCATTGTTTCCGAGTTGCTGCAAGGCGTCACGCTGCGCGAGCGACTGGCAGCAGGCGCCATTCCGCAGCGCAAGGCGCTGGGATTACGCCATCCAGATCGCGCGCGGCTTGGCAGCCTCCCATGAGCGCGGGATCGTGCATCGAGATCTGAAGCCGGAAAACATCTTCGTCACCAACGACGGCCGGGTAAAGATCCTGGACTTCGGCCTTGCGAAACTCAGCGAAGGCGCCAACCCTGGCGCTGACGCTGGCGCCACACTCCAGTCAGCCACACTGGCTGGCGTAGTGCTGGGAACGCTCGGGTACATGTCACCGGAGCAGGTTCGTGGAACGGCTGCTGACACGCGCAGCGACATTTTCAGCTTGGGCGCTGTTTTTTACGAGATGCTCGGCGGCCGGCGGGCATTCCACGGTGACACCGCCGCCGACATGATGAGCGCGATCCTGAAAGAGGAGCCGCCCGAGCTCACCGCGGCCAATCGCGAGGTTTCTCCGGCACTGGATCGGATTGTCCATCACTGCATGGAAAAAGACCCGCAGCAGCGCTTCCAGTCGGCGGGTGACATTGCTTTTCAGCTCAACGAGCTGAGTGGGATCAGCACGTCCACGGCAATGCGTGCCGTCACCGAGACGGGTGCAGCGAGAGCATCACGGCCGTGGATGCTGGGGGTGATCGGCGCAATGGCACTGGCCCTGCTGGTTGCGGGTACCTGGTTCCTGGCTCGCGCTACAGTGCGTCCCGTGCCGCCAAAATTTGTGCAAATGAGCTTCCAGCAAGGAGTGGTCGACTCGGCTCGCTTTTTGCCCGACGGGCAAAGCATCATCTGCGCCGCGAGGTGGGGTTCGGACTCAAGTATGGTGCTTTACACCGGACGAACCGATAGCCTTGGACTGCGCCCGCTGGGAGTATTCGCGGAGTCGGTCGCGTCCGTATCGGCTGCCGGCGAGCTGCTCGTGATCCAGAACATGAGCGGCATTGGACCAGGATATGTCCGTGTGGGCACACTGGCGCGGCTGCCGCTGGGCGGAGGTGCCCCCCGGCCCGTGCTGGAATCCGTCCAATATGCCGACTGGGCGCCGGATGGCAAAGACTTTGCGGTGGTGCGCTTTGTCCCCGAGCGCCACGTGTATCGGCTGGAATATCCGGCCGGCAAGGTGCTGTACGAAACCGGCGGCTGGGTGAGTCATCCCCGTTTCTCACGTGACGGAAAGAGGATCGCTTTCCTCGACCACCCCAGTTTTGGCGACGATCAGGGCATGGTGGCAGTAGTGGACCTGGAGGGGCATCGAAAACAGCTCAGCGGCTCCTATACCTCCGCTCAGGGACTGACGTGGTCTCCCAGGGGGGATGAGATCTGGTTCAGCGCGATCACGGACGGCGTCTATCGCTCGCTCTTCGCAACTACTCTGGCAGCGCGCGCGCGTCCTCTGCTCTCCGCTCCTGGCAATATCGATATTCAGGATGCACTCCCCGACGGGCGCGTTCTGGTGGATGACATGAATGTGCGCCGCATTCTGATGGTCTCGACTCCCGACCACCCTCAGAGCCGCGATTTTTCCTGGATGGACTGGGCCATGGGCATGCGCTTTTCCGCCGACGGCAAACAGATTCTTTTTGGAGACGAGCACAGCGGCCCGATGTACGGCACATTTCTCCGAAACCTCGATGGTTCGCCCGCGGTGCGCCTTGGGGACGGCGACCCGGCGGACCTCTCGGCCGATGGCAAATGGGCCATCAGCCTTTTGCCGACGGTTCCCGATCAGCTAGTGGCTTTGCCTACCGGAGCCGGTGAATCGCGCCAACTCACTCACTCCAACGTCGATCACATTAGCGGCCGTTGGTTGTCGGATGACCGGATTTTCACGGTGGGCAATGAACCCGGCCACCGGGAGCGCACCTATCTGGCCGATCTCAGCGGCCACGAGACACCGCTCACGCCTGAGGGGATAAGGGCGCTGGCTGCGACGTCGGACGGAAAGTACCTTCTGACCTACAACATCGCCTCGGAATTCCAGTTGTTTCCGCTGGACGGTGGCCAACCGCAACCGCTTCCCCAGCTCCAGAAAGGAGACCGTCCGCTTGACTTCAGTGCTGACAATGCTGCGATTTTTGTCCGGCGCGAAGGCCATGAAGGAGCGGTGGAGATCTGGCGGGTGGAACTGTCCGGCACCAAACGAGTCCTGCTGCACACCATCACCCTCTCGGAAGGCCCGGCGGTCACAGGAGGCATGGGCGTCGCCGTCTCACGTGACGGAAAGAGTTTCGCCTACCAATACGGTCGCAGGATTTCTACGGAATACATTGTTGAGGGGCTTCGCTGATCGCGTGCTGTTTGCTTTGTAGTTTGGGCAATTCACCGCCAGCGTGGCAATGCGTCTTGTGGGAGCATCAAGGATGATCGCCGCTGGCCGCCGGCTCTATGCGGCCGACTGCGTGTACGTTGATATCGACCTTGCCACTCACGCGCAGGATGAAGGTGCTCGGGTTCTTCAATCCCCACTGCACGTATGGCACGATGAAGCTCAGATCGGCGACGGCTTGTCCCGCGTGAACTTCGACGGGAACCGTGATCGAGATTTCATGCGGTTGTCCATGCAGTGTCATAACACCGGCAATCGTGACCTGTGTCTTGCCTTCTTGCGGCGCCTGGCCGCCGACATGGTGCGGAGCGAAGGTGATCTCCGGGTACTTCTCGCTCTCCAGGATATCTTTATGCATCTTGCGGGCGGGACGGGGACTGACGACGGCAACTGCTTGACAGCGCTTGCAGAACCGCAGGTCAGATGCCTCTTAGAGGGGTTTAAAGCAAGAATCGGAGGCCGACTTTTCAATCTAAGACCTGCATCCGATCGGTTAGAGTATTCCCCATAGTATGCGTCCCACTTTCCTGCGCTGTTGGAAATTGCCGCGCATGGTCATCGGTCTTAGGTTCAATAATCGCGCCAGTTTTTTTGATGTAAGCGGGAATTTGAAGGGTGAAGGATTGTCTAAATATTATCTGGTCACAACCTTGCCGTCGTCAGTCCCCCATCCCCCATCCCCGCACAAGGCAGACATGTTCTCAGCGTTCCGCATCATCACAGTTGTCGTCCGTGTTCCGGCAGCGAAGAGGCAGCTCCAGAGCGCTCACCCTTTCATCTTGACCTCGCGAATCCTCCTGGCGCGCGAGAGGATCCTCCCGACTCCAACGAACCCGTGCCGTTTCAAGTACGCGGCAAAAACGTCTCCCTCCTTGAACTCGAGCATCGCGTCTCGCCAGCGGGCGCCGACGAGCGGAGCGAGGACGGAGCCCAACAGCGCAGCTATTGGGCGCTCCGCTCGAACTGGTTGTTGGACAACAGCTTACGCAATGGCGCCATAGGACTGAATTGGCTTCACAAGAACGAGGGCTCCATTCTCCTCGATTGGCGAGACGCACCATCGCTGAAGTCCTTGGCGGAGTGATGCAACAACCTGCGGCCACTCACGTCGGCCAGCGTATTTCGACGCATGACCAACGATGAACAATGGCACCGTGCCGGCAAGACCCCGCACCTGTGCTTGCGCAGAGAAAAAGATGCAGGCGTTGTGTGTTCCGTTTGGAGTGAAGATCCGGGGTTCGTCTTCTTTAACGCTCCCCGGTTCGCAGTGGAACCGGACAAACAGGTGGTACGCGGTCTTAGCTATCAGGAGCACGGCCGTGGGGTTGACTGCGACTAAGATGCTGCGTAGAAAAGGTGCGGCCTCTGCCGCGGCTCTGGCTGGAGTCATGTTAAGCGATTCAGTGTTGCGCGACCGCCTAAAGATGACATTGGTCGCGGGAACCTGGCGAAGGGCATCTACGGAAGTGGTCTGCAGCGCCGCGGCTAATAACGCACACATCGGGCGAGCAAGCGCATAGCGTGGATCGTTTCTAAAGCATACATAATCATGTTCCCAGTTCTCAAAATATGTCTCCGACGCCGCGAGATCGGTGCCATCCGTTTCACCTCCAGGATTCTGCCCAAGCACAAGCAAAGGAAACGGATGGATGTGGGAGTAGTAAATCTTGTAGTAGCGTCGGTTTGTAACGCCAGACGCCGCGCGGTAGGCTGCGTCGATCTCTCGCATTTGCCGAGTCATGGTGCGTCTGTTGGAATTGAGCCGGGATGCCCGTTGAGGGCGGACACTTCTCCAAGGGGTGGGGGGAGGTTCGACCCTCTGCCAGGGTGGGGGGCAACAATGAGGCTCCATTCCATGGTGGCGCTGATGCCAAGTTTTCAGTCCATATTCAGCGTGTTAGCCCAACTTCCGAATTCGGCGGAGCAGAATCCTTTGTTCATGATGATTTACGCTTCTTTTCAGTCACTATGATCAGGCTGCCGGTGTCCAGGTCTTCACCGGCGCCATGACGTCCATAGGTAC
>JBEKYG010000254.1:0-7143 GCA_049511215.1 Acidobacteriota bacterium
TACCACACGGTCCAATGCCCGCTGCCTCTGCGACTCGGAAATTGTGCCGCTCCCATCCCCCGACGATGGGAAGCAAGCGGCTAGCACAGCCGAACTATCTGCAAATTTCAAGGCAATCTCGGCTTCGAGTGTCTGCCATGTTTCGCGCGGAGCGATGGTCTTCAGATAGGCGACGACCTGGCGGGCCTCGGAGGTGAGTCGTTTTTCGAGCATCTCGCGCGCGAGACCGACATTGGCTTCGATCAAGAGCGGAAGATACCGGTCACGATTGGTCTTGCAGAGCGGCTTGATTTCGTCCCGAGCCTTGCGCCAACGCCCCTGTGCCAGGAGATCGCGAATTCTCCCCTCCGGTGCGTTCTGGGTGCCTCCCTGGCCTGAGCTCGACCCGCCTGCCTTCATCATAGCCCGGCATTGTAACCGAAACCGGGCAGCGAAGACAGTCTGGGAGTTTTGGGGACAGTCACCGAAATCCCCAAATTCCTCAATGGCAGTCGGTGATACTTTGAATTAGGGATTTCGGTGACTGTCCCCAAAATTCCAGGCAGCGGCGTGAGTTGGAGCAGCAACGGAATCACCTTACCTGTAGTGACCAGTTCCATGTGGTCGTACTGGCTTCTCATGTAAAGCAGGCGTGCCTTGCGTTCCCGCGGAGAAAATCTGTCGAGTTGGATGGGGATATCCTGCCGCCGGGCAGCGTCGGGGAAGCGCCTGATGAACGCCTCCGCGATGCTGTGCGTTTCCTGTCCGATCAGGATCATCTGCCGTGGCGCCTTCCTGGTTCCGTGCGCCAGCCAGCGCGCGAATTCGTTCTCGTACCGATAGAGTGCGTCGATAAGAAGGAGGCTTCTGATCGATGTATTGCCGAGCCAAGGCACAATAGTATGAAATGCGCCGCTATGGCCGGTCACAACGACTGGGCCGGCCGGTAGTGTGTTTCCGGTCGCCTCGCGCACTGTGCGCAGTAGTGCCGCAAGACTGGGCCAAGCGATTGGGTCCTGTAATGAGCCCGGTGCCTCCGGCACGATGAACAAGGCATTGCGCCCCGATGCGGCGAACTGCTCGGCGAGCCGGTGCTCTTCCCAGGCCTCGTCGGCGGAAGTGAAAAAGCCGTGTACGTAGACCACGATGCCTGCTTTGCGAACGTCATATCGGGCGGGCATCCAGACATGCACCGCACCGTGCTGCGTCATCAGGCGGCGATGCTCCCCGCCTGCCTCACGCCCATCGTGCAAGGTGCTCGCCCACGTGGAGAAAGGCGAAATCCAGAGGAAAAACACGAGGGCAGTGACGCGGGTCATCACAATTGCCCCGATCGGCGCATAACGAGCAGGTGGTAGTTCTTCTTAGCGTCCCAGTACCCATAGCGAAACGACAGATCGCGGTACGGCTGGCTTTTCCATAGCGCGCGGAATTCCTCGTTGATCGCGGGCGAAGCATCGAGGAAGGATCCCTCGAAGCGTCCATAAGTTTCCAGCGCAAATCCGTGCTCTTGCGCAATCCCCAGAGGGATGCCGGTGCTGTCGGAGATCATGAAAACTGCATGTTCGAGGAGAAAGGAGCGGATCTTCGTGAACCCGGGATTCCACAAGAGATAACTCGCCGCCTTGGTCATGGCTGCAACCTGGCCCATTGCCTCAAGGTGGCGGAGGACTGGCGAGTCCGCGCCGAGAGCCCGATCGGCCAGGTTGGCGCCGATGTGGCGATGGACTCGCGGTGATTCGCTCGAGCCGGAACGGCGGAAAGAGATCTCGGAATTTGCGAAGGCCTCAGAGAAATCGGGAGGGGTCCACTTCTTGTGGCGTGGGAGGGCGGACCTATCTTCGAGCGCCCCGATTTCCTTGGATGACAGGTAATGCACCCCGCCGTCCGGCCGCAATTGGAAATAACGCAGACCGCTCGGCTCGTAGCCGTGGACTGCCAGGCCGACCAGGAAGAATGCAATCTGCCCCGGTATATCGCCGCGCTGTGACTTCTGCAGGTTTTCGCTGGTGCTGTCGTTCTGGAAGAGGAGGCCGGAGAGCGAAGCGCGAATAGTGGCGAGACTCTCGCGTAGGTTTTCGCTGCCCAATGATTCGATGCGCCTGGGATCTCCCGCGAGTTCGAGAGACAGGGTCGTGATCTCGCGTGCTTCGGGGTATGTGGTCAGAGCCGACAGAAGGTCGCCTCCGCCGAACGGATAGACCACAGTATCCGGCAGGTCGGCCGATCGGAGTTGTGCCAGAAATGGCGCCGCCTTCGCCAGATACTGCTGACGGTAGCGCTCGATCCGTGGCTTGAGCCAACCGCAGTGTTCGTCGATCACTGCCTGATCAATACCGGGCGGGAGTGGTTCGTTGCCTGTGCAGGCCACAATCCGGAAAAGCAGCCGGGCTTCGCGCGCATAGTCCGCGCCATTGCCGGATGCAGGCGGGAGGTGGGGACGGAGCGCCCGCACGGCCGGCTTGGTCGTGTCAGCACGCTTCTCATTCCGGCCTTGCGGTGCCGAACAGGAAACGGTCATGATGAACACTGAAGCGAACAACGCGGCGAGGAATTTCACGCCGCGAGGCTCTTGCCTGCGCACGTGCGTCGGACGGCGGCACATTCTGAATCTCCTGCTTCTCAGATCGGGCCGATTGTACACCAATCTATTTCGGGGACAGTCACCGAAATCCCCAAATTCGACAATGGCCGTCGGTGATACTTTAAATCAGGGATTTCGGTGACTGTCTTAATGCGTTTCTGTAGCGAAATTCGCTGGTTGCATCGAAAAACCGAGTGAGCAGCTTGGACCTGGACTTGGACCTCGACGTGGACATGGACGGTCTTGTCCGAGGTAAACTTTCCAGACATAACATTTACCAGATCGCCCTTTATCTGTGCATGTCCACGTCCAAGTCCACGTCCACGTCCAGGACGGAGGGTTAAGGAGTTTCGCGACAGAAATTAGCCCGTTACGCTTCGCATAACGGGCTAATTACGCGCCATCCTGACTGTCCCCGAAACTAATGCGCGGCTATGGATCTTCCTCGAAGACCAAAGTAGCGGGCTGCTCCGATGAGGTGTCGATCGTTACTCCAAATTACGGAAAAGCCGGCGTCGCGGGCTGACACCAAGTGTATGGCATCGCCGGCCCGCAAGTAGACATGGCGAGGCAAGTTGCGAACGGCAGCCTCGACGTTCCTGAGCACGCCATCCGAAACTGGGAGCAGGGTCCACACACCCCCTTCGACGTCCTCTAAGAAAGCCCCGCGCAACCTCAGGGCTTGTGACTTGGTGAGGCCCTGCTCACGAATGTGGCGCTGGAAGATGCCTGCCAGTTCCACAAGACATAGAGCGGATGTATGCAAATCCACCTGTTCACTTACCAAACGGCGCACGAGGAAAGCCGTTATTATCTGATCCTGGCGCAAGATCTGAGTTACGGTCAAAGGGATCTCCTTATGAACTCATTCGAAGAAGTCAGCCGCCCACTGAGCGCCTATGCAAGGGCGATTCTGGGTTCTGGCTTCTGGCTTCCTTATCCCGCTGCTTTTTAGCAGGAAATCACGGGCGCAGCCCTTGCCCGGTTGGTATGGAGGCTTCAGCCACAGGGAGGCATCCATGCGAGCTGGATTACCGGGGCGATCATTTAATCGTGCTCGCCACGATTCTCCCAAAGCCTTGAGCCTGATCGATCGCACTTCCTTCAGGCACCGAAGATTCGGGCCATGAACCACCAGACCATTATCGGGATACTGCATCGGGTGCCAAATTGGGGGCACGACCTCCGGCGCTAGAGGGGGCACAGCCCATTTCTCAAGCACGGCAAAGCGGGTCCGAGAATGCGCTCCGGGTCGATGAGCCTGCCATCTCGGCTGCAAAACTCGCTTACGAGGCGGCACTCAACTCCTCCTGCTGCGCGCCTGGCATCGACCCGTGCCCAGAATGGACGTCCACCTGGAAAGCTCAATCCGTGGCGGATCTCCACGTCGCGCAGTGATGACGTTTTTTTCTTTCCAGCACGTCTGCGCCTTCTGCAAGCGCCTCCAATGCAGCTACGGCAGGAAGCAACGGCACGCCCCGGAAGTGGTGTTCTCGAAGGAATGGATCGGCAGATGGATCGAATCGGATCTGTGCGGGGGGTGCGGGGCAATCCGCATTCCTAGCGCGACCCTATCTCCCGTACGTGGTGGCGCACCTTCAGTTTCGCCGTACTGGCTACGCCAAAGCGGGCCGCGCCGTCACGGGTTGAGCGGTGACCACGACCGTCGCAGTTTCCAGATTGAGCGACGATGCTTCAATGCGGATTTCGCCCGCCTCCTTCGTCGATTGCACGATCGCCATGCACAGGCCGTTGAAGGCGCGCCGCGCGCTGGCTTTGTCTGGCTCGTGGCTGCTGGGATCGCCGTTGCCGACACCGAGGATCCTCGCGTTGCCGGTCACGTAAAAGGTCACCTCGTTGTCGGCCGTCGGCACGACGCGGCCTTGCGCATCGACGATGTCGACTTGAACGACCGACACGTCCTCGCCATCAGCCGAAATCTTCGCGCGATCGGGCCGCAACACAATCTTCGCCGGCGCGCTTGTCGTCTCACGCATCGCCGTGAGCGTGGTGCTGCCTGACCCGAGCGCCTTCATGCCGCGCGCTTCGATCGCGCCCGGCGCGTACGGCACCTTCCAGACGAGATGTGAGTTCTTCGTCACCGGCTGCGAGCCGAGGCTCTTGCCGTTCAGGAAGAGTTCGACGCGGTCGAGATTAGAGAAACACCACACCTCGATCTCCTGGCCTTCCTTGCCGGCCCAGTTCCAGTGCGGGAAGAGATGCAGCACAGGTTGGCCGATCCACCAGGCCTGGTAGTAGAAAAAGCTGTCTTTCGGAAAGCCGCAGGTGTCGAGGATGCCGAAGTGCGAGTTGACGCACGGCCACTTGTACGGCGACGGTTCGCCGCGGTAGTCGAACCCCGTCCACGCGAATCCGCCTGCGAGAAACGGGCGCGCCGCGTAGAAGCTCCACCACTGTTCGGCGGTGGCGGCATAGTCGGGCTTGTTCACGTCGTAGTCGCTGACGTGCCCGCGCTCCTTGTCGTTTGCGTAGATACCGCGCGTCGAGTACGCGCTCGCCGTCTCAGTGCCCATCGCCGGCTGCTTCGGAAACTTCTGGTGAAACGCGTCGATGTTCTCGCGCAGCGCCACGCCGCTCGACGACGCCCTGAGCTTCAGCCATTCGCGGCGATTCATTATGCGCTCCTTGCATCGGGCTATCGGGTCATCGGGTCATCGAATCATCTGGTTGGTCATGATGACGCATGACTCGAAGAAACGCTTCTTGCCCTTAAGAAGAGTACGAACCAAAGTCCGCCAAGCGTCAGTCGTTACCTGATCACCGCGGAGCGATAATTTTAACCTTGCAAGCGATTTCTATCATGTCAAATTCTTCAAGAATCAGCCCATTTCTCGATCTCATCGATTTTCACCGCGGGCAGGCCAGGAAGCATAGACGTTGCGAATGTGCCTGACGGCGGCGTTCCGTCGGATATTGAACTGCTTCAAGTACTCTTTTCCCGCGTAGTGGCGTTGTGCTGGTCCGGGGTTAGGGCCATCTACTGCCACCATGTCGTGGTCCGGGAGACAGCGATGCCATGAAAAATCAGGAGCGTTCTCCAGGTCTTTGGGAAATGTGGTGAACCAGCGCCACCACTGGCCGCTGATCAGATTGCCTTTCCAATGGCCGGCGGCCAAGTCCGGAGTCGATTGGCAGCCCGGCAGCGGCACGTAGGTCCGGAAATCATAGACCATTTGATTGGGAGACGGCGGATGCATTGGGTCGAAAGGTTCAATGGATCCGTCGGCCTGCGTGGGAGCAAAGTCAGCATAAAAAGAATGCGCATAGAAGTCGCCGATTGCGTGGGTAGCGAGCGCGAAATCCTCAAGGCTGCCGGTGCCCAGCCGCCGGTTTACCAGCTCCCAGGCCTTGTCAATATAGGCAAAATCAAAATGGTCCCGAGGATCGTACCCGAGGACATTGGCATCCACCCGGAGGCTGACCCGTTTCACGCGCTCGAGGTCATCGTCGGGCATGCCGACAAGCGCTTCGTCGAAAATGCTCCAGTGAACCTTGGCCGCAAATCGCGGTTTGTAGCTTTGCCAGAATTCACGATCCTTGCGGGCACGGACGTAATCGGTGATATTCATCGCCGCCGCGGCTTCAGAGGTGTGCACCCGCCAGAGGTGATTCCTGTTAAAAACAAAATGCGGAATGTATTCGATTTCGGGATGCTTTTCGAAAATACGGAATTTCTGTGCGGTCCTGATAGATCGAGTGCCGCATCCTTCATGAACCAGAACCACCGGCTCCACGATCTCCCACGCGCCGCCTTCATTTTGATAAACAACCCATGCATGGTCCCAGCGCTCGGCCTGCTGCGGTCCCTGGTGGTTTACGACCGCACCCAAGACAACCCGGATGCAATAAGGACTGATGCCACTGGCTTCGAGCAAAGCTGCGAGCAGAAACGCGAGATCCTCGCAATCCCCTCCTCCCAGAGCCAGCGTCTCCTCGGGAAACAGCCATTGGTCGAATCGCCGCGAGGACCATCGGTAATGAAATCGCGACATGTATGCGGCGATTTTCGTCATGCGCAAATCAAAGGTTCCCGATGCCCTCGTGAAAAAGCTCGCCCGGGTGGCGGCCGGCAGCTCCTCTATCAGCCCCTCCATTTGCATTCGGACAACCGCATTGTCTTCAATGGACAGAAACTCGCGGATGTCAATCGGATATCGTTTTTTCCTGCCGCCGGGCAAAGTCCGAGATGCCGGGATCGCCGTATCGTGAACAATCTCGTCTCCGGCCCAATTCCATTTCTGGTAAGGACGCACATGGCTGGTCTGCATACACATGCTCTTCTACCTCCGAAATTCGGTGACAGCCGCCCATTTCCTGATTTCCAGGCGCCGCTTCAGCAGGGGCATTCTACAGTATCCAACCGGCGAGCGCTCGCGCTCCTGCTCGCAGACGGTGCAGATGACAGGGGAACCGGGCTAGCTCTGCGCGTGCCCCGGTAAAAAATAGTGAACAAGCGGCCTCGATTAGTATAACTAAGAGAGGCATGAAAACAGCCGAAACCATTCTCGAAGTACTATCCAGCAAGAACACAATCGCAAAGGTCAAAGACTGGCTACAGA
>JBEKYG010000255.1:0-7138 GCA_049511215.1 Acidobacteriota bacterium
CGCCTCTCAATTATCTTCATGATACACCACAAGCTGTGTAAGCGCAGTGTATTACGGCGTGACATTTGGAATCCAGGGTCCAACAAGTGTGACTGTGGTCACCAAATTGCCTTCAGCAGTGGTGGCAGGTAGCAAGCAGCTTTCGACAACCAAGCATCCCCCCCTAGCTGCCTTTCTCGAATAGCTCAGTTGGGGCTGGCCGTGGGATGAGCAGCAATGCCGCTCGTCCCACGGCTCAAATCTCTCATGCCTGATAAGCGAGGAAGGTAATGAAAGCAATTCAAAAGCTCTCCCTGGTAGTATTGGTTCTCTGTTTCCTTTACGCTTCGGATGCGTCCGCTCTGACCATCGTCACAGATTTCATCGGCGGAAATCCCCCTGCCAACGCGGTCGGCGGCGGCAATCTGATTGACATTGTGAATGCGGCCGCGAGGATGTGGGAATCGGTTTATTCGGACACGACCACAATTACCATCCATTTCGGGTGGGCTCCGATTGGTCAAGCAGGGAATCACACCCTGGTCGAACAGGGAGGCACTCCGAACCGTGAGATCACAGGGGTCATACTCTTTGACAATAGCGGGGCTGAGTCCTTTTTTCTGGATCCAACTCCGGAAAGCAACGAGGAATATCGCCGCAGGACCGAGGAGTATCAGGATCTGGGCGGTGGCCTTGTCAATGTAGCACGGGTTTTCAGCAGTCCGACAGGTGACGCAGCTGGGCACATTGACCTGCTATCGGTTGCCGTGCATGAGATCGGGCATGCGATGGGGATGTGTGCCGCCAACACTGCATTTATCGCGACAGCCGCGCAAGGGGTCATCGGGATTCCAGGTGACCTTCCCTATGCAGGGACGGTAATTCCGCTTGCGTCCAACAATGCCGGCATTACCTCGCACATTGATGCGATGCAGGTCGCTTATGGTGCTGTGATGCAGGGTGTCGGGGGTGACGAGCGCAGGATCCCGTCCGAACTGGACATTCTGGCCAACGCACAGATAAGCGGCCTTACTCTTGCTGACCCGAATGCGCAACCTCCCAACCCATCCAGGGTCTCGCCCGCCCGCGGTGCCGACCGCATTAAAATGCTCGCGCCCACGCGGCGCGGATATTGATATTTCCTCGAATAGCCGATCACCAGGGGCCGCTTCCAAGGCGGCCCTTGGCTTTCATAGCCATCCGCTGCGCGAAATATCAGAAGGGACTTTCGTGTCCATAGAAATGGCGATCGCTCGTCGCAACAACTCCGATGCTGGCGCGTGGAATTTGGGGTATGCTGCTCAATATGAGACGGGGCAATATCCTCAAGGCCTATACGGCAGCATTCCTGAAAAACCTGCAATTCTTCGGGCCGATCTCCGTCCCCTATTTTCTGGACTGGCTCAGGGTGGACTACACCAGGATGTTCATCCTGCAAGCCTGGTTTCTCTTTTGGGTCTTCGTGCTGGAAATCCCCACGGGGGTGGTCGCTGACAAATTCGGTCGCAAGATATCTGTTGCTTTAGGATGCGTCCTGTTTGCCGCCGATATGCTTTTTTTCGGCCTGTCCAGGAACTACTATCTCCTCTTCGCCGCCGAATTCCTCGGGGCCGTGGGCATGACGCTCATCTGTTTCGCTGATGGAGCGCTTCGTGACCTTTTTGCTGTATCCTGTTGTCGGCCGCCTTGCGGATGCATCCCTGGACCAGGCGCTTTGGTTGCTTGGCGGAGTTTGCCTGGTGTTCGCGATCGGGACACGCATCAGCGGCTGGCCCAGGGCTGTTCCCAACCAATGCCGCCAGGCCCCTGCTGCTGAAAAACCCTGAACAGCATTGAACCGTCGATGGACGCGAATAAGCATGGATCGATACGCGTTCATCCACGGTTGCACGGTGTTTGACTGCGTGCATCTGCGGTGAGATCCTCTTGGTTGCAGCTTTGCCGCTCCAGTTATTTCGTGGTGAAATAAGTCAATCGAAGATGCGCTTCATGATTTCCCCAAATCCGATCTTGTCTGCGCTTCCCGATCTGATGGCATTCTCCAAATATGCGAATGCGCCGGGGAGCCTCGGATATTGGGTTTCGTAGGCGCGCCCGATCTTTTGCAGCTCGGCGACGACGTGATACGGGTTTTTTTCCTGCCTCCAGGTCGATCTCAAATCAGCAATCGCCTTTTGCATCTGCTGGCTCTGCCGCTCCCGATTGAAGAAATCGCGCAAAATCAGCGCTGCCTCAACCACCGAGCCGGGAGCTGCCGCCGCCCGGTCCGGTTTCGCAGCCGGCTGCCCGACGACTATCGGCCCCTTCTTGGGCACCGGCTCTGCCTGTGGGTGCGCGACTTGAGACGGAGTGCTCGCCGTGGCTGAATCGGCCATGGCCTCTTCCTTCCCCTTTTCCCCGATGGTGGGACCCGTCTTGTCGAGCACCGAGCCAACTGGCGGAGGCGCGGCGCCTTCACGGATCAGATCCCCGTCTACCACAACCTCAATGGTCCCCTGGCTCGTGTCGAGGATCAGGCCGTGGGTCTTTACATCGCGCGAGATCAGCCCGGATTTACGCAAATACTCGATGCTGCCGAGGACGTTGTCCCGGACGCTGGCGAAGGCTCCGAACCAAGTGCGAAGATCCTCGTCGCCAAACGCGCTTCGCGCAATGCCGGCATTGCGAAAGTTGTCGGTTACCTCAGCAACCGAGAACCCGGCCATGCCGCAATCTGTGTGTCCCACGATGACAATTTCCCGCGCCTTCTTCACGTAGAGCGCAACCGCAATCGACCGAAGCGCGTCCAGGGTTCTTGCCGAGAGTTGATTTCCAGCCGTGCGAATGACAGTCGCTCGATTCCTGGGCAACCCCAAGGCAGGTTCTAGAAAGCCGGTAAGCCGCGGGTCGATGCACGCGACGACCACAAATGGATCTCCGGCAGGATCAAGAAATCGCGTGGTTCCCGCGAGGAAGCTCTTGTTGGATTCACCGATCCGATGCAACAAAGTAGACTCAGTCATAGTTCTATGCCGTTCCGAAAGATTGTGAGGTAAATCGCCGCTATTTTAAACCATTCACGCCGGAAATTGCTCACAGTCTTTTTGGAACCTGGGCTCAAGGTGCAATTGCCATCAGGGTGATATCATCCGCGAACCGGGCCGCACCGCCGAAATTGAGCACATCGTTTACCTTGAATCAGCTCAAGGTAGGGCGCGACGGCATGTGTTTGCAGAAACGCGGCCACCTTTGCGTCCCCGAATTCTTCCTCCTGCAGCTTCCTCCCACTAACTGCGGCAGATCAGTTTGGCTGGTGGCGCCACCATCCGCGGATTCTGGTCTCCGCTGCCAGGAAAATTGCGGGAACGAGGAACGACGCGTCGCGTGCGATGGTCAGTGGGGAAATCCGGTCGCCGGGACCGAAGCAGCCGCAGTCGGCCTGTATGCCGCGAAAGTAGGTCACGGCCAGAATGACCATAAACATCGAAAGCAGCCCTACTGTGCACGCGGCGAAATATCGCATCTGCCAGCCGACCAGCAGAAGGGCCCCCAGAGTGATTTCGACCCAGGGGAGATAGGTGATGATCGGGAAGATCAAGCTCTCAGGGAACAGCTGGTAGGCTGTGAGGTCAGCAGCAAATTGCAGGGGCGATTGCAGCTTGACGTAACCGCTGTAAAAGAAGATCCCGGCGAGAATGACGCGGCTAACCCAGTGTAGAATGCGGAAGGCCATCGATTAACCCTGCTTCCAGATGAGTTTCACGATTAAATGATACACAATGAGTCGGGTTTTGAATACAATGGACCGACCGCTGCTCTCCAAAACCTGATACACGTCTTGGGAGAAACGCGCATGTCTGTCACATTCGTCTACTTGTTGAGCTTTTTCGTTGGCCTTGGCTATGCTCTCCTCGTCGGGTTGGCAGGACATCTGTTCGGTGGCGACGGGCACGACCTCCACATGGACGTCGGAACGGATCTGCCGATCTCTCCTTTGAGCCCGACCGTCGTTGCCACCTTCCTCACCGGGTTCGGAGGCGGCGGGCTGCTTGCGAACTCCTATTTCCAACTTTCCGTGGGGAAGGGTGTCCTGGTGGCATTGTTGACTGGGATTCTGCTCAGCGGCGGAACCTTCGGTGCGTTGACGCTTCTCTTTAGGAACACCCAAGCCGGCAGTGAGTACTCCCTCGAGGATATGGTCGGCCGAATGGTCGAGATCATCACGCCTATCCCGGAGAATGGGACCGGCGAGGTAGCGCTGGTCGCCAAAGGAACTCGCGTTATCGGACCGGCGCGATCCACGGATGGCAAGGCCATCCCGCGAAACGCGCCCGTTGAGATTGTTCGGGTGGTCGGAAACGTATACTACGTTCGCATTGCCAGTCCACCAGGGACGCAGCGATCGGAAGGAACCATTTAGCACTGGGTGACAGTGACATATGACAAAAGACTCAGCCGCAAATCACACGAATTGCTTCAGACCATTCGGTGGGCCGTGAATAATTCGTGCAATTCGTGGCAGCTCTTTGTGATTCGCCCGGCGGATCGCACTCTTCAATGAGGTAAGACTATGTTTGCCGATATCAACGTGGTCATGGTTATTGCAGGTCTCGCTCTCGCCTTTATCCTTGCAGTCTATGCGGTGGCCCGACGCTACAAAAAAGTTGGCCCCAACCAGGTCATGGTCATCTCGGGCCGTAAGTACAAGATCAAAACGCCGGACGGCCGAACCGACGAGGTCGGGTTCCGCATCCGGCGTGGCGGCGGCGCTTTCATCCTGCCGCTGGTTGAGAAGATCGACCTCTTGAGTTTGGAGATCATGACGCTCGACATTACCACTCCTGAGGTCTACACGAGACCCGGCGTGCCGATCATTGTAGATGGTGTCGCCCAGGTTAAGGTCGGAGGAGATGAGCAATCCATCCGCACGTCCTCGGAGCAGTTTCTCGGCAAGACTCCCGAGCAGATCAAGGAGATTGCCATGCAGACGGTGGAAGGCCACTTGCGTGCCATCGTCGGGACCATGACCATCGAGGACATCTATCGAAATCGCGATCAGTTCGCCTCGCGGGTCCAGGAAGTGGCAGTCTCCGATCTAGCCAACATGGGCATTCAGATCGTGTCATTTACTTTGAAGGACATCCGGGACCAGCATGGCTATCTCGAAGCGTTGGGCAAGCCACGCACGGCAGAGGTGAAACGAGACGCTACCATTGCGCAGGCCGAAGCGGACCGCGATTCGACCATTAAATCGGCAATGGCGCGCCAGGCGGGGGAAACCGCCAAATTCCAGGCGGAAACTCAGATCGCCGAAGCCCAAAAGAACTACCTGCTCCAGAAAGCCGGTTACGATGCCACGACCAATGAGGCTAAGGCGCAGGCGGACCTTGCCTATGACCTGCAGCGCTTCAAGACGAACCAGGCGTTGAAGCGTGAGGAAGTGCAGGTCTCAGTGGTCGAGAAGGAGCAGCAGATCGTCGTTCAGGAGCGCGAGGTGCTGCGGCGCGAAAAAGAGCTCGAGGCCACCGTGAAGCGCCAGGCCGACGCGGAGCGCTACAAGCTCCAGACCGAGGCCGAAGCCAATCGGTTCAAGTATGAAACCGAAGCGCGCGGCCAGGCGGAGGCACAAAAGTCGAAGGGCTTCGCGCAGGCTGAGGTAGTCAAGGCAACCGGGACCGCCGAGGCGGATGTCGTCGCCCTCAAGGGTGCCGCCGAGGCCCAGGCGATGGCTAAGAAGGCCGCATCCTGGAAAGATTATAACCAGGCGGCCGTAATCCAACTCATCCTTCAGGCTTTGCCGGAAATCGCCCAGGCCATCGCCCAGCCGCTGAGCAAGACCGAATCGATTACCATCGTCAGCACCGGCGGCGACGGTTCGGGCGCCGGCGCCGGCAAGGTCACCCGCGATGTGACGGAGATCATGGCCCAGCTGCCGCCGATCGTCGAAAGCCTCTCCGGTATCGATCTGAAGAAGCTCGTCGATCTCGTGCCGCAACTCAAGACCGATCAGCCGAAGAAGCCGGAAACTCGTACCGAATGACAGGCTTTCGGGGACAGTCACGAAGACCGGGGTCTGGAAGGTTTACTTTTGCTTTTGCCCTTTCGCTGATTCTCGATCCTCGGTGCCAAAAGTAAATTTTCCGGACCCCTGCCCTCTGCCCCCAATCTCAGGAAACGGTGAAGCCAGGATGAGTCCGCACACGATCAATCGGCCGCGCTGTCTGCTGACGGCATCAGCGGCAGTTTCATTTATGTTATGTCTTCCGGCCATTGCCCTCATGGCGGTCGGCGAGAATCATGTCAAGGAAGCAGGTCCTCCACAGGATGATCTCAAAGAATTGCTGAGGCAGGTCGATACTGCCTACGCAAGACTCCAGCCGCAGACGATTATGTCGGCGGAAGGGTATCTCAAACACGATTACCTCATACCGGCCGGCTTCTATAAGCAGATGTGGGATTGGGATGGTTTCTTCATCGGAAACCATTTGATGAATCAAAGCAGCGAGAATGCAAAATATTTAAAGTGGTGGGTGCTCAATTTTGTCGACTCTGTCGATGCCAACGGCTACGTCTCCGGCTGCATAACGACGCAGGGTCCGCGCCCGATATTCGGCAGGTTTGCGATGAAGCCGTTCCTTTCCCAAGGCGCGTATTTGGTTTCAAAGAAAACGGACGATTTCGACTGGCTCAAACCGATCTATGACCGGTTGAAGGCCGTCATCTCATACCGAGAGGCGACAGAATATGACTCCAAATATGGGCTCTTTTTCTGGGATATAGGCGTGCAATCGGGCGCGGACAACAATCCGGCGGTCGGCAATGATGAAAAAGACCGCGACCAGGTCATGGGCTGCGATATCAATACCTTCCAGCTTCGTGAATACGAAGCCATGGCAGCGATCGCGAAGAAGCTCGGCAACTCTAAGGATGTTGTCTATTACGACAGCAAAACAACCGCCCTTAAGCAAGCAATGCTGCGACATCTTTGGTTCGGAAAGGACGCATCTTTCTTCAATCTGCGCCGCGACAATGGAATGGCCATCAAGCGCGTAAGCTACTCCAACTTCGTTCCGCTGATCGAGAACATACTGCCAAAATCCGAGGGCAGGGGGATGATTGAAAGGTACCTATTGAACAAAGATCATATGCTCGCGGAATATGGATTCCGCTCGGTGTCAAA
>JBEKYG010000256.1:0-7082 GCA_049511215.1 Acidobacteriota bacterium
TCTACACCAACATGATTGCCGCTGGAGAGGCGGGAGGAATCCTCGATACGATCCTGCAGCGCCTGGCGGTGTTCATCGAGAAGATCGTCAAGCTCAAACGAGCCTTGCGCTCCGCGCTCATTTACCCGACCGTCATCCTGACGGTCGCGGTCGTCGTGGTCGGGATCATTTTGTGGAAGGTGATCCCGGTCTTCCGAACCCTCTTTGAAGGATTCAACGTCCAGCTTCCTTTGCTGACGCGAATCGTGCTCGCACTGTCGAGCATAGTCGAAACCTATGCCCTCTTCATGCTGGTGGGTGTGGCGCTCATCGCATTCGCGGCGCGCTCGTATTACAAGACCGACAGAGGTCGGCATCTGATCGACAGACTCCTGTTGCGCATCCCGGTGCTCGGGGAAGTATTCCGCAAAATCGGTGTCGCGCGTTTTACTCGTACCCTGGCAACCTTGCTGTCGAGCGGTGTCGCCATCCTGGAGAGCCTGGACATCACGGCGCGCACCGCCGGCAACGCCATCCTGGAGGATACCGTCCGCGAAGTCCGTCGCAACATCGAAGCAGGGAAAACGATGACCGAGCCGATGAAGCAGTCGAAGTTCTTTCCCGCGATGGTCACTCAGATGGTCTCCGTGGGCGAGTCCACTGGGGAACTGGACACCATGCTGGTCAAAGTCGCCGACTACTATGAGGATGAGGTCGACGTAATCATGGCTGACTTTCTGACAATTCTCGAACCGGTGCTGATGGTGATTCTCGGCGTCATCGTAGGCGGTATTGTCATCTCCATGTATATGCCGATGTTTAAACTCATCCAGGTATTGTCCGGTGGCTAGAACTTTTCCGCTCGAGAGAGTCATTCTGCAAGCTTGGGCTCAAGCAGGAGTGGGCCAGAGGCGTTGGCTGCCTGAACGGACCGACGATCTGAGCCGGCGACTGCTCTGGCTGATTGCTGCCCGCACCGTGATCCTCATCCTCGGGCTGAATCTCGCGCGGCCTCTCGGGATTATTCCCGACCGGTTGGGGTCGCTCCCGTTCGTGCCGTTTTTCAACATTTTTGCGGTAACCCTCGCCGTCGTTTATCTCGCTCTGTGGTGGAGCGGCCGGCAGCCGGCGCGGCAGCTCGACCTGCAGATCGCAGTGGATCTGTGCATTGCGACGGTGGTGGTCACACAAACGCACGGCAGCCAGAGCCCATTCGTCTCCTTCTACCTGCTGATCATCATCTATTGCGGCCTGACTCTGGGAAGAAACGGCGGCGTCATCGGAGCCGCGCTCAGCACAATTCTATACGCAGGCGTCATCGCCCTTGGCCATCTGGGCATGCTCACCGTCGCGGGTGGGCCGACGGAATTGAACGCTCTCACCTTCCGCATTTCTCTGCACGCGCTGGGATTTTTCTCCGTTGCCTTCCTCGGAGCCAACCTATCGCAGCGATTGCGCGTCGTCCAGGAGGAACTCGAGCAAAAAATCGACTCCCTGGAACAGCTCCAGAGGCTTACCAACCACATCGTGAGCAGCATTCGCAGCGGTTTGCTGACCACGGATCTGGATGGTCACATCACGCTGTTCAACAGCACGGCCGAAGAGCTTACCGAAAAACCGCGCGCCACGGCCATCCACCGGTCGATCCGGGAAGTCATTGGCGACGGGCTGTGGAGCAAGGTGCACGGAGCCGACCTGTTCCGGGATGCCGGTCCCTTGCGGCATGAGGAGTGGCTTGTGTTGCCCAGCGGCTCCAAGCATTTCCTGGGCTACAGCGTTTCGCCCCTGATGAATCACGAACGGGAACTGATCGGCTACATCGTGTCGTTTCAGGATCTGACGGACATCAAACGACTGGAGGAGGAGATTCGGCTCAAGGACCGAATGGCAGCCATCGGGCACATGGCCGCGGGTATCGCCCACGAGATCCGCAATCCCCTGGCGGCAATGCGCGGCTCGGTGGAGATCCTGCGCTCCCACCTCAGCGTGTCCGGTCCGAATGAACGTCTCCTCGATATTCTGATCAGGGAGAGCGATCGCCTGAACAAATTTGTCGAGGATTTCCTCGTCTTTGCCAAACCTGCCCGTTGCGTACACAAGCCGTTGGATCTGGTCTCCCTGCTCCATGACTCGGTCACACTGCTGAAAAACAGCCCGGAGGTACGAGATCGGCATGTCGTCGAAATATGCATCGCTCCCCAGCAGATCCCAATCCTCGGGGACGCGGACAAGCTGCGCCAGGTCTTCTGGAATCTGGCACAGAATTCGCTGCGAGCCATGCCATCCCGCGGCAAGTTGACCATCAAAGCGAGGATTGCGGAAGACGGCGGCGGGGAAATCATATTTCAGGATACCGGAACCGGAATGACTGAGGAGCAGAAGACCCAACTCTTTCAGCCCTTTCACTCAAATTTTGCCGGTGGCACCGGCCTAGGACTCAGCATTGTTTTTCAGATTATCGAAGACCACCGGGGGAAGATCCACTTCGACAGCGAGGAAGGACGCGGAACCCGCGTGACCCTACGTCTGCCGCCGGCGGTCCAATAAGGAAAGGATCTTTACCGCCAAGACTCCAAGACGCCAAGGCACCAGAAGTTTTAATCCTTGATTTCTTGGCGTCTTAGCGTCTTTGCGTCTTGGTGTTAAGTTTTGGTTGCTACTATGCTACTTCGTATTTTTTGTGGGTTCCGCGGTTGCTGCTTGGGTTGCGGCAGGGCTGGTAGGCTATGAATACCAAAGCATCGATCCTGCTGGTCGACGATGAACCGAACATCATCGAGGTCCTCGAGATCGTGCTGCAGGATGAGGGCATGGAGGTTCTCAAGGCTTCTTCGGCAAAAGCCGCTCTCGATCTCCTGCGCAAAACCGAGGTCGATGTCGTGATCTCCGACATCCGCATGCCGGACATGTCGGGTGTGGAACTGCTCAAAGAGGCAAAGCGGCTGGCCCCCGAAACCGTCTTCATTCTCATCACAGCCTTTGCCAGTACCGAAACCGCCATCGACGCGCTGCAGCACGGCGCCTACGATTACCTCACCAAGCCGTTCAAGATGGAAGAGCTCCTGAACATCGTCCGGCACTCGCTCGAGAAAAGGTCTCTGAAGCGTGAGGTCGCGTCGTTGAAGAGCGAAATCGGGGCTCAGCAAGGGCAGAAACTCTTTCAGGCACTGCATCGCAGCCATCTGGTGGGTAAGAGTCAAAAAATGCTCGAGGTCTATCGCACCATTGGCACCGTCGCCATGGGGGAAAGCACCGTCCTCATCGCCGGAGAGAGCGGAACCGGCAAGGAACTGGTAGCTCGCGCTATCCACGAGGCGTCGCTGAGGAAAGACCGTTCTTTCGTGTCCATTAACTGCGGCGCCTTTCCGGAGACCCTTCTGGAGAGCGAGCTGTTCGGTTACATGAAGGGGGCCTTCACAGGAGCCAACGGCAATAAAAAAGGGCTGTTTGAGACCGCCAATGGCGGGTCGATTTTCCTCGATGAGATCGGCGATATGACACCTGCAATGCAGGTAAAACTGCTTAGGGTGCTGCAGGAGAGGAAACTCAGGCCGCTTGGGGGCACGCAGGAGATTGCCGTGGATGTTCGTGTGATCGCGGCCACCAACCGCAATCTGCAGACAGCCATCCAGCAGGGGCAGTTCCGGGACGACCTGTATTATCGGGTCGCAGTCATTACCATCAACCTGCCGCCCCTGCGAGAGCGCGCCGAAGACATCGATCTGCTCGCCTTCCACTTTCTCAGCCAATATGCCGAGAAGAGCGGCAAGCGCGTGTTCGGCATCTCACGCGAAGCGCTTGGCTGCCTGGAAAACTACCACTGGCCCGGCAACGTGCGTGAACTCGAGAACACGATCGAGCGCGCTATCGCGCTCGAAACGGCCGAAGCCATCCAGATCGAGCGCCTGCCCGACGCCGTACGCAAACTGCCGCCTCGGGCCGTGCGCGACTCTTTTCCGATTCCGGAGGAATACTTCGACCTCGAGGAGCTCCTCCGCAACCTTGAGCACGACCTCATCTGCGGTGTGCTCAGGCGTACCGAAGGGAATCAGACTCTGGCCGCGAACTACCTCAAGCTGACCAAGCCTTCCCTCCGACATCGTATCCGGACGCTCGGCATCGATCCCTCCATCTTCCGGCGCAATGGCTCGGATTCCTAGAAGCAGATGCCGCCCCAAATTTCCTGGAGCGGCATGGCCGCAACCAAAGCAATCCTGTCGTGCCACGCACGCCTCGGAATCGGTATCGGCATCGCAATTGCTATCGCAGTCGCTATCGAGGCTATTCAGGCTGTGTTCGATCGCGAAACCGATTGCGATCCCGATGCCGATACCGATTCCGTTTCCCCGTTCCCACAGATCGCGAGGCTCCTTTGGTGATGGCTTCAGGCCTAGCTGCATGCGTCGGCAATTTCTTCTTCTCTTCATTCCAACCCTGAAAAAATCCCTTCCATCCGGCCAAGGAAGAGTTGTTCGGCGGAAAAATCATCCAAAATATTTTCGCTCGATGGCCGGCACTGCCGGTTAGTAATGTGACGGATTTCATGTCATCCGTGTAGTCCATGGCAAGAGCTTTGGTGATGATTTCCGTCATGGCGCGGATGATGCAAATCATCAACTCGACCGATTGAGCGTGAGTGAGGCGTTCTGTAACATGTCGTTATTACACTGATTCTATGCAGCTTATCGCCATTTATTCGATTGGCGCGCTTTTGGCACGCGCATTGCAATAAGCAATACTGAGACGCAATCACCCATCCACAGGAGAGGAGAGGAAATTATATGAAGAACGAACAGGGCTTTTCGCTTGTCGAATTATTGATCGTGGTAGCGATCATCGCCATTATCGCCGCCATCGCCGTCCCCAGCTTGCTGACGTCCCGCATGGCCGCCAACGAAGCGGGCGGAATTCAGGGCTGCCGCACGGCCGGGTCGGCGGAAGTCGCCTTTGCATCCACGAATAATGCAAACTATGCTGCTGATTTACAGGCACTAGTAGACGGGAAATTCCTGGATAGTCGCTTCGTGTCAGCCAATGGCTTTAACGGCTACAAGTATGATTCAAACGTAGGTGGGACCAATTTGCCAGCTCCCACGGCCGCACCGAGTGGCTTCAGCCACAATGCGATTCCGCAGCCGGGATATGCTCGCTACAAGTATGCGATCGGCGCGGACCAGGTAGTCCGCTATGAGGCGTTCATTGATCCCGCGACCGTAGACCCGGGCAATCCGAAAATGGCTCCTGGCGACGGCATCGGCATCCAGAAGTAATTCTGTCGGCCAGAAAGCGCCGGAAGAGGCTCCGCGGAAGCAGGGCCACTTTCCCCCGCAGGCTCAACCGCATAGAGAAGAAAAAGGCGAGGAGGAATCCTCGCCTTTTCTGCATCTCGGGAAGCTTTTCTCTGTTTGCTCTAACCCCTCAGCAACCACGAAACACACCCAATACACGAAATCGCTTTCGTGTAATTCGTGGGTTTCGTGGCTTCATGGGACTTATCCCAGATCTAACCGTTTACCCTTGAGGGCATCCAGGCTGACGCCTCCCGAAAGAAGTTCCGCTTCGAGATCAGGTTCGGGTTCTACGGTCTCCTCGGGAACGATCTCCTCTGTCAGACGAACATTGCGGTAGTACTCCATTCCCGTACCGGCAGGAATGAGACGCCCCATGATGACGTTTTCCTTGAGACCCCGCAGATAGTCGACCTTGCCGCTGATGGCGGCTTCGGTCAGCACGCGGGTCGTCTCCTGGAACGAGGCCGCGGAGATGAAGCTGTCGGTCGAGAGTGACGCTTTGGTGATCCCAAGGAGCAATGGGCGTCCCTTGGCAGGTTGGCCACCCGCCGTCTCCACACGCTCGTTTTCCTCGTAGAAGCGGAACTTGTCCACCTGTTCATCGAGCAGGAACTCGGTATCGCCGGGCTCTTCGACCTTGATCCAGCGCATCATCTGGCGGACGATGGTTTCGATGTGCTTGTCATTGATGTTAACGCCCTGCAACCGGTAGACTTCCTGGATCTCGTTGACCAGATAGCCTTGCAGTTCCTTCTCCCCCAGAACGCGCAGAATGTCGTGCGGGTTGCGCGGCCCGTCCATCAGCGCCTCGCCGGCTTTGACATATTCGCCTTCCTGGACGTTGATGTGGACACCGCGAGGGAGCAGATATTCCTTGATGAGGCCGCTCTCGCTGTGCACCTCGATCTTCCGCTGTCCACGGACCAGACCGCCGTATTTGACAAAACCGTCGATCTCGGTAATGACTGCCGTCTCCTTGGGTTTGCGCGCCTCGAACAGCTCGACGATACGCGGGAGACCTCCCGTAATGTCCTTGGTCTTGCGCGTTTCCCTCGGGATCTTCGACAGAATGCTTCCGGGGTAGACTGCATCATTGTCCGACACCCAGAGGTGGGCCTTGGAGGGGAGCAGATAGCTCTTCACCATCTTCCCCTTTTCATTCTTGATGACGATCTGAGGCTGGTACTTCTCATCCGGCGACTCGGTGATGACCTGGCGTACCAAACCGGTGTTCTCGTCGCGCTCTTCCTTGACGGTAATGCCTTCAATGATGTCCTTAAACGCAATGGTTCCGCCGAACTCGGTCAGGATGGCGAAAGAGTAAGGATCCCACTCCACCAGCACCTGGCCGGGCTTGATTCTCTGGCCTTCCTTGACCTTCAGAAGGGCGCCGTAGGCAACGGAATAGCGCTCCTTTTCGCGTCCGGCATCGTCGGCGATGATCAACGTTCCGTTTCGGTTCATGACTACGAGGTTCTGATCACGGTTGGTCACGTGCTGGATGTTGAGGAACTTCACGATGCCTTCATTCTTGGCTTCCTCGGTGGACGCTTCATGGGTACGGCTCGCGGTGCCGCCGATGTGGAAGGTTCTCATGGTGAGCTGCGTACCCGGCTCGCCGATCGACTGCGCGGCGATGACACCCACCGCCTCGCCCCGGTCGACCAGGTTGCCTGTGGCCAGGTTGCGTCCGTAGCACTTGACGCACACTCCCCTCTTGGCTTTGCAGGTCAACACGGATCGGATCTTCACTTGTTCGATGCCGGCCGCCTGGATTTCGCCGGCAAGATTCTCGCTGATTTCCTGGTTGAT
>JBEKYG010000257.1:0-7066 GCA_049511215.1 Acidobacteriota bacterium
GGGAGGTCGTGTCGAAAAATCGTATGTGGCGAACCTGGGCCGGAACTGGTACCGGATCAAGGTGCAAGAACAGGACGCCTCCACCCCTGAGGGTGAGTACAGAATCAAACAGATGTTCCGTTCCACCAGCTTTGGTGCCGCTCTTCTGTTGGACTACCCTAATGCCGCCGACTGGCAGCGATTCAGCTCGATGAAAAAGACAGGAGAAATTGCCGCGCGCGCGCAGATTGGCGGCAGCATAGAGATTCATGGGGGCGGGCGGCTTAACTCTGACTGGACGGATGGTTGCGTGTCACTCGAGAACCCCGATATGAACAGCCTGTTTAGATCAGCCTATGTCGGCATGCCGGTCACAATTGTGGGTACCTGTACCATCGGCGGCGGAAATGAATAGGACTTTGAATTTTGAATTGCGGATCTCGGATTTTTGGGAAAATCGGCAATCCAAGGTCCAAAATCCAACACTGAACAGGATATCTTGTCTACGGACCAAAGCCTCTGAGTAACGGGATGCTTTCATCGGTAGAGCTTGGGTTTGGGCTATGGCTCCTGGAAAACTGACGCGCTTCATGTCGAGCCTGCTGGTTTGTCTGCTCTGGATGTTTATGCTGCAGGCCTGCTCCAAGCCTGCTGTGGAAGCTCAGGGTACGCTCAAAAAGAATGGTGCGAGCCGCATCGCGCCCGGAGACCTGAACGCGTTGCGCAGCCAGGCACGTGCCCTGGAAAACAAGGTGCATAAGCTCGAAGCGGCCAGGGACCGGTTGTATCCAGGTGGGCCTCTGATTCTGGTAGACACCTCTCAAAGCCGAATCACGTTGATGTTGGGTACCAAGGTCATCGTG
This sequence comes from Acidobacteriota bacterium, assembly GCA_049511215.1. Taxonomy (GTDB): domain Bacteria; phylum Acidobacteriota; class UBA6911; order UBA6911; family UBA6911; genus JAFNAG01. The sequence continues at coordinate 843 of JBEKYG010000257.1, forward strand.
CAGGGGACTTGCTCCACTGGCAATGGAATGGAATTGGCCGATGCCGCCGGCAAGCGCGCATGGACCTTTGATACGCCGCGAGGCCATTTCCAGGTGGTCAGCAAGGTAGCGAACCCGGTATGGCTTCGGCCGGACTGGTCCTTTATCGAGGAAGGAGAGCCCATTCCTAAAGACCCTTCCCAGCGTGCCATGGCAAACGTGCTCGGTGATTACGCCATCGCTTTTGGCAACGGCTTCTTTATCCACGGAACCCTCTACACGCGTCTGCTGGGTGCCAATGTGACGCACGGGTGCATCCGCGTCGATGACAACACTCTGAAGAAGCTCTACCTGGCAGCACAGCCCGGAACCCCAATCTGGATCTACTAAATGTTAATGATGCGGCGCACGACCAGCATGCATTCAGGCCCGGCGAAGGCTCGAGTGGCGATTCCGGCACTGGCGGCGGCATTTGCGGCCTTGCTCGCCCTATCGTGCTGTTCGCAGCGGTCTCCGCAGGCTGGCCGAGCACCGTTCGAAGAACAGGAGTTGCGTCAGAGAATGGCAGTGTTGGCCCGGCAGGAGCAGGCTCTGGCGGCGGAACTTTCGCTAGCCAAGAACCCAGCCCCTTATCTCGCCGTAGACTTTGCGAACCGGAAAATGGATCTGAAGGTAGAAGGGCATAGCTTGCGCAGCTTCGCGATTGACAAGATCAACAGGACCGGAGGTTCACCAACCATCGCGCAAACGTGGGCAGAAACCGAAGCGAAGCCGCTGCAAACCACGGCCCGTGCCCGGGTTGTCCCCGGATCGGGCGAGGCGACCACGGCATCGGTCGCGACGACTGACCCATGGGGACCGAAAAGGATGCCCGCGGACTACGATTTGGTCTGCAAAGGTGACCAGGCGATTGAAATCCGCTCTTTGCCGTCCGAGCAATCGCACACTCGTTTTACTCGCTGGCTGGTGAGCGGATATCTCCAGGCGAGGGAATGGGCACGTCGTGTATTGGGCCGGCCAAGCGTTGCCTACCGGGAATCCATAGAAATCTGGATGAGCGAAGATGACGCCAGGCTTCTCTTCTGGTCACTCCCCAAACAGTTCGGCATCCTCCTGCTGGACGCTTCCTGACCCGACCCTGCAATCCGAGCAAGGCGCGGCGCGGCATAGCTGTAACCTTGAATCGGCGGCCAGCCGCTCCAGTAGACCCACCTGGCGCGCATTTCTCAGCAGGTTTCTCCTGCGGCGGCGGATCCGGGCATATCTACTGCGTTGCGCTCGGTCGGTCTCCTCGACGTATTGTCATGTACGCCTGCGGAGCCCTCGGTCGCGCGCCTTGTGCTCATGCCCGTCTGCGCCGCCTCGCTGCGAAACCTGGTGACCAAGGCGGGTTAACTCTGGACAGGGATCACGGGTCCACATGTCCGGTTACGCCGTATTACGTCCGCGTGACTGGCTTTCTGTTAACTTTCTACATTCGCGATCGTGGGGAGTTTGGACCACAGCCAATTGTCCGAATGGCCGAGTTTCTCAGTGAACCGACACCCCGCGCAGACTGCCAGCTTCATGCGTGGTTAGGGGGCACCTCTAGTGGAGTAGCGCAATGCTCAACCAGCCGACTAGCAAACCGGGCACCCCGAACAGCAGTGTGTATCCCACCTTCATAGTCCAAGATCGTGAGCGGAGGCGCGGAGACCTCCACGCGAAGAAGGATCCCATCGCAAGGAAGAATGCGAGGGGCGAAGCGAAGAGTTGCCCTGGCCAGTGCAAAGCCCGCCAGAGCAAAGTCACACCCACGCTCACGACCAGCGCAACCAGCGCACTGAAAATATCGGCTTTAATCACGCTTGGAGTTAAGTCGGTCTTGGACGGCTGCGCCGGCGATGATGACGTCATAGGGTCCTCTAGTCCGAATGGTTTACACGCGCCAAGTACAAAATAGCCTGATGCATTCTGAAATCATCCGGCCCTGCCTGAAAGTACAGTTGCGACCTTATCTTATTTCATAAAGCGTATTTATAGCAACTGTCACGTTTGCATTTTTAGTTGCGGGCGTGTAGTGGCGTACTCGTACAAGTGGATTTTCAAGCCTTGCCAATGTCCCGATCTGCGACCCATCTCACTTCTGCGGTTCTTGCCATCCCTGCACGTCTAATGCGGGCCGCTCAAGCGTGGCTGATCCAGAAGTCCCAGCGAATCGTCTGACTCAGGCTGCGCGTGGTTTGATTTCCCGCTCGATCTTTAGCATGGATAGACGGCGGGTAAGTTCGAGGTCGTAGTGAGCCTGCATGTTCAGCCAGTATTCCGGCGAAAAGCCGAAGTAGCGCGCCAGCCGCAATGAAGTGTCGGCAGTAATGCTGCGCTTGCCTTGAACAATCTGGCTAAGCCGATTGGCAGGGACCCTGAGCTCTTTCGCCAGCCGATTGATGCTCATCCCCAAGGGATCGAGTAGATCCAGCTTCAACACCATACCCGGATGAACCGGCGGTCGAGATTTCATTGCCTTGGTCACGCCTTCTCCTAATGATAATCGACGATCTCAACCTCGAACGCGTCGCCCTCGCGCCATTCGAAGCAGATCCTGTACTGATCGTTGATCCGAATGCTGTGTTGACCTGAACGGCTCCCTTTGAGCATTTCAAGGCGGTTGCCGGGGAAAAGAGCGAGGTCCGAGAGCATTGGCGCAGCGTGAATCTGGACGAGTTTTCTCTCAATGACTTGCGCAAGCCGATTGAAGCGTTTGGAATATCGGCCATGAAAAATTAGCTCTGCATCTTTGGATCGAAACGATCGAATCACGTGCTTAAGTGTAAGACGTTGTACGTACTACGTCAAGGCATTTCGGGGAGGCAGATCCAAGCTCACACGATGGGAATTGTGGCATTCTGGCCGCATCGTGGCGAAACCGGACAAGCCCCCGTATGCATGGCCGCCTATCCGCTCAGTGGAGGCTTTGCGGGTTGTTTGAAAGATGGATTACTTGCGCAGCAGGCTGAACAGGTTGCTGTAATCGTCGGTCCAGAATCGCGCCGGCGGCGCCGGGTCGTTCCAAGCCGTGATGTTTTTTTGAATATCGGGGTTTGAAAGAAACAGCTGGTTGGAGGTCAGCAGGACCCAGTCTGTGGCATCCGTCCCCTGGCTTTCGTTTCCTCGCCCATCGATCCAGAATGCCTGCATGTTCTGTTTCATGTCGGGCGTGATCAGGTTGCGCACGACGGGGCCTAAGTCGAAATACCGGTTGCTTATGTGGATTGCCAGGATGCCATCCTCTTTAAGATGGAACAGGTAGTTCTGGAAGCATTCGCGCGTCAGCAGATGAACGGGGATGGCATCGCTGCTGAATGCATCTACGGCCAGCACATCAAAGTTCTGGGACTCGCGGCGCTGGCGCTCGCGCTCCATCGAGACCCGCGCGTCCCCGAGCACCACCTCGATTCGCGCCGGACTGTCCTTTCGGTAGGTGAAGTACTTGTCCGAAAGACGAATCACCTCCGGGTTGATTTCATAAAAGCGGATATAATCTCCTTCCTGGCCATAGCAAGCCAGCGTACCAGTGCCGAGGCCGATCACGCCGATGCGTAGATTCCCCTGCCGCGTACCATCGGATTGCCGGCGCGGATGGTACCTGATTGCGAGACCGACGCCGCTGTCGGGGCCGTAATAGGAGGTGGGCCAGTAGCGCTTTTCCGCGTCCTGGAACTGGAATCCATGCTCGATTCGACCGTGCATCAGGGTAAAGCGACGTTGCGCCGGGTCATCCTTGTTGAGCTCCAGCACACGCAGGACGCCGAAAAAGTTCCGCCTCGTCTCCACGCTGTTTTCCATCGACTGTCGGATGTGATTGACGAGCACGAACGCCAGCGCGGCACACGAGACACTGAGCGCGGCCCACACCGCCCACACCCGGAGCGGACGGCTGCCATAAAGCCTGCCCTTGCGGTCGCGCCAGAAGACGATCAGCGTCAGCAGGACGATGGCGAACAGCCCAGCATAGTATTTCCAAGAGTGCCAAATGTTGTCGTAAAGCTTGATCGCAAGGCCAGCCCACCCGGCGCAAAGCAGCGCCCAAAGAGCCCACACTACGAGGCGGCGGCCTTGATAGAGCGGGGACTTACGGTCGCGAAAAAGGACGATCAGCGTCAACAGGGCTGTGGCGAACAGACCGAAATGGTATTCCCAGAAGTCTTTGAGCAAGTGGGGCGCACCCAGAGTGACCAGAATCGCTCCCAGGGTTCCGCCGCCCGCAACCATCAGGTAAAACGAGGTGAGATAGCGCGGTCCGGGCCTGAGCCGTACCAATTCTCCATGACAGACCATGCAACAGGCGAACAGGGTAAGTGAATAGCTGAGGATTTGCCAACGCAGAGCCGCGAAAACGCCGCCGAACAAGACGAAGCAGGTCCAGGCAATCGATGCCGCCAATCCCCCTATGAACAGAGGTCGCCAGTAAAGCCGTTCATGCTGAAAACAGAGAATAAACGAGAGCAGATAGAGGGCTAGCGGCAAAATCCAGAGAAGCGGCACGACAGCCAAATCCAGGCACATCTGGCTGGTTGTGGCCAGCAGCATGATCGAGCTGCACGCGGTGAGGCTGAGCCATAGCACGTAGCGGGCCGGACCCGGCTTGGTGTCGTCAGGCACAACCTCCCCGAATCCGGGGGCGGCAACGTAGACCTCGGGCTCTCGAGACCTCATGACGTTCAGCGACAACAGGATGCACATCAAGGCGAAGGCGATGTAGGCCCAAGACCAAATCGAAGCCTGCCGGCTCAACCGCATTCCGGGCTCGATCAAAAACGAATAGCTCAAGATCGCCAGCAGCGAGCCAAGGTTTGAAAGCGCATAAAGTCGATAGGGCGAAGAACCCGGACGCATGCGGCTAAACCATGACTGCAACAGGGGCGAAGTAGAAGAAAGGAGCAAATAGGGCGCGCCGATGCTGACCGATAGGAGTCCCAGGATCCGCAGGACTGGAGACTGATCATCCATCGGCTTCCAGGCCGGGGACGGGATTATCGAAAGCGACACGACTGCCACGATGCTTACGGCCAAGAGCAACAGGTGCACCAGAGCCTGCCGGCGCAAAGGCCATCGTCGTGCGAGCGCGTGCGCATAACTATAGCCGCCGAGAAGCAAGGCTTGGAAGAACAACAGACATGTAGTCCAGACCGCCGGCGTACCGCCAAACCATGGGAGGATATACTTGCCGATTAGAGGTTGGACCAGGAAGAGCAATAGGGCGCTCAAAAACGTGGTTGCGCCGTAAAATAGCATTTTCAGTCCACCCTCCTCCCAACAATACGCAAGTTAGTCCGCCTATCTTACACGAAACCGCCAAACTCAAAAAGGAATTGAGATACATCAACTGCCGCTCAGACACTGGTGGGAGGGGCGCCCGGGCGATGCCGACAGCATTGGACTAGGCCGCTCGCCAGGGTATGGCAGGGTGGCCATTAGGTGACGTCCCCAGTTATTATGGCAGGGCGGCATTTATCAGTTCGTCCCCATTTTTCATGCTCGCTCTGGGTCGGGAGCATCGGTATCGGAATCGGGGTCGTAATCGCAATCGTAGTCGGCTTTCGCAGATCGACACTACCGATTGCGACTGCGAGTGCGATTGCGATACCGATCCCGACCCCGACGGATCTAGTGGTCTCCTCTATTTTCGGAACAAACGAATATCAACATATCTATGAACCGATCAATAGGTGAGCGTCCCCAGTTTTCCCACCCGTACTAGATAGCCTGCGCTTGGCGCAGTTCCTGGATCTGTGCCTCTGTATATCCAAGGGCCTTCAGAATCTCCTCTGTGTGTGCAGAAAGTCTGGGGGGAGGGGCTTCCAAGGTGCCGGGAGTTTTCTCGAACTGAGCCGTCAGATTGAAGAGCAGCAGGTCCCCGATGCCTTCGACCGGAACCGGCTGCAGTGTGCCCCGATGTTGGATCTGATCCTGGTTGAGAGCTTCCTCCAGCCCGAGGATGGCGCCGGAAGGAACATCATTCTCATTGAGAACTTCGATCCAGAAATCAGTATCTTTCTCCTTCAACTTTGCCTCGAGTAACGGCGTCAGCGCCTTGCGGTTTTTTTTTCGGGCATCACGCTCCCGGAAACGAGGGTCGGTTTTCAGTTCCGGCAGGCAGAGGACATCCGCCACCGCTTCCCACTGCTCCTGCTTGTTGGCGGCAATGTTGATATAACCGTTCCTGGTAGCAAAGGTGCCCGAGGGGGCCGCGGTGAAGTTGTCGT
>JBEKYG010000258.1:0-7051 GCA_049511215.1 Acidobacteriota bacterium
GCTGAGCCGCGCCGAGGATGAGGCCGGCAGGCGACTATGGCCGCACGATGCAGACTTTGATCAACGCTGAAACAGCTTGGTGTGTACCTGAATCAAGGTTGTTTAGGTCTCGATGCAAGGGTAGCTGGAAGGATACCTGGATCAGCCAGCCGCTCGACAAGCGGACAGAACATGGAGGCAAATATGCAGTTTCAAGCGCATAAGAAGCAAAAAATGCAGTTCTGCCGATATGCGGCAACTTGTCTGGCCGTGCTGGCTGGCTTTCTGATGTTGTCAGCCGCGGCTCAGGCTCAGATACTTTATGGATCGCTCACGGGAGCGGTCACTGACCCAAGTAAGGCCACCGTGCCCGGCGCTAGTGTCGAAGCCCTGAACGTCGGCACGGGGGTTGCCAAGCAGGCGACGACGGATGAACGCGGCGTCTTTCTGTTTACCGATCTGCTGCCGGGCATCTACCGGGTGACGATTTCGGCGCCGAGTTTTAGCCGGGTTGTAACCGAGAATGTCAACGTGGCGGCAAACACAGTGAGGCGCGTCGATGTTCAATTGCAGTTGGCCAAGACGAACGAGGCGATCACGGTGGAGGCGGGGACTGCGACGCTCCAGACCGACCGGGCCGACGTATCCACACAACTGGCAGCTACGCAACTCGCGACCCTTCCAATGACCTCATCCGCGGGGCGAAACTTCCAGGCGCTCTACAAGTTCGTTCCGGGCTTCAGCATGGTTACCGAGGGAGTGAGCTCGGACGGTGGAAATCCGATGCGCGCCATGACCGGCAACGTTAATGGCAATTCCATGCAGGGCAACTTGACACGGATTGATGGAGCCTCGAACTTGTATATCTGGTTGCCATTTAATGCCGCCTACGTGCCGCCGGCAGAATCCATCGAATCGGTCAGCGTGGTCACGAATTCGTTTGATGCCGAGCAGGGCGGCGCGCCCGGAGCGATCGTCAGTGTGGTAACCAAGTCGGGCACAAACCAGTTTCACGGCAGCGCCTTTGAGTATCACACCGACAACGCGCTCAAGGCGATTAACCGATTCAACCCGGCAGGTTTCCGCAAGCCAAAGTACATCATGAACCAGTACGGCGGTGCCATCGGCGGCCCGATCAAGCAGAACAAACTGTTCTTCTTTGCGGACTGGGAGGGGTTGAAGCGGCGCATGCTCGCCAGTAATACTAAAAGCGTGATCAATCCCGCCGGCATATTTGATTCCAGCGGCAACGCCAATTTCTCATCATCGATACCTGCTGGAACCGACTGCAACGTGACTCACGTAGCCGGATGCATTTATGACCCGAATACCGGCAACGCCAATGGCACGGGCCGCACGGCTTTCGCGGGCAACATCATTCCGGCCAGCCGAATTGATCCGGCGGCAAAGATCATACTTGGCCGAATCAGCACTGCGGGCTTTCTTAACAGCACGGGTGCGACGGCTACCAGCAACTACAATTCCACCGGTTCTGCCAAGATGGATCGTGACACCATTGACTCGAAAGTCAACTATCTGCCGAATAGCAGGACCATGATCTTCGGCCGGTACAGTATTTCGCGGGCTACGCTCTTTGATCCGCCGGTGCTCGGCCAGGCGATGGGCGGCGCGACCGGTGGAGGGCAGGTGGGTACCGCCCCCTCGCAAATCCAGAACGTCGGGCTGGGAGGCACCTACACCTTTACTGCCCGCATGCTGGCTGATGTGAACGTTGCGTACACCCGGCAGCGGCTCGGCGCCACGTATGCTCCGGATCTTGACCTGGGTAATTTCGGGGTCAACACTCTGCACATTCCCGGCACGAACGGCGATACCTATCTGGCGCAAGGGACGCCGGCCTTCATATTTACAGTTGGCGGCTGGAACGGCATGGGGAATTCGGACACCGGCAACCCATTCCTGTTCCGCGACAACCAATACGTCGCCAACGCCAACCTGAGTTGGATGAAAGGGCGGCATGACCTCCGATATGGCGTGGAGTACACCGCCAGTGGGATGAACCACTTTCAGCCGCAGGGCGGCGCCTTCCAGACTCCTCGGGGCTCCTTCCGGTTTAGCGGAAACGTGACCGCTTTGAGTGGCGGGAAGGACGCGAACGGGACCAACTCAGTGGCTGATTACCTGCTGGGCTTGCCCACAGAAGTGGGCAAAGCCGTTCAGAACGCAAATCCAAACTCACTTCGCTGGAAGACGTGGTCCATGTATGTGCGGGACAGGTGGCAGATAATCCCCAAGCTGACCCTCACCTACGGACTGCGATGGGAGTATTACCCCTTTGCGACCACCGACCACGGAGGCGTAAAGCTTTTTAATCCCGCGACAGGCAATATCCTCATTGGCGGGAACGGCAGCGTGCCGCTGAACGATGGCGTTGACGTGGGACATGGACAGGTGCTTCCGCGCGTGGGACTGGCCTACCGAATTGGATCGAAAACGGTAATCCGCGCCGGGTACGGGATGAGTGCCGATAGCAACAACTGGCGGTTCTTCCGAAACAACTACCCGGCCACGACCAATTCGGATGTCACCGCTACAGCGACGTATTACCCTGCTGGGAGCCTTACGGGCGAGACGCTTGTCCCCTATCCGGGCCTCACGGCTGGAATACCCACCGTGGCGATCCCGGATATCAGCTCGGGAGTTATTGCAACTCCCAACAACGTCAATCCCGGCAACACGGTGCCTTTTAACTTCCGGCGCGGCTATATCCACTCGTACAACCTGACCCTGCAGCACGAGTTTTCAGGGTTTGTGGCTGAGGCGGCCTATGTCGGAACCCGAGGCATCCGCACACTCACGAACGAGAACATCAACGCGGCGCCGATCAATGGCGGCAATGCCGGCCGCTTGTTGTATCCCGTGGCCAACAAGAATTGGGGAGACTTTAACAGCCTGTCGCCTGACACGAATTCCTATTATGATGCGCTGCAGACCAAGCTGACGAAGCGGCTGTCTGGCGGTTCTATGATCGGCGCCATCTACACGTTCTCGAAGGCCATTAACTCCGATGACAATGAGGAGGTGAGCGGGACCTTCGGGGTCGACGGCGGCTACCTGTTTTGGGCATATCCGGCATATCGATTTCGGAACAAAGCGCTTGCTAGCTACGACCGCACGCACAACTTTCAATTCTACGGAGTATACGGGTTGCCATTCGGGCCGAATAAGCATTGGGCCATGAAGGGGGTATTGGGCCAGATAACCGGCGGCTGGCAGCTGAACTGGGCGCTGACCAAGACCAGCGGGAACCCGCTCACGCTCAAGGGGGGAGGTACTCAGATCAACTCTCCGGGAAATTACCAAACACCGGATCAGGTTGGCCCGGTAAGAATCCTGGGCGGCATTGGACCCGCACCGATAACCGGACTCAGCGTGAGCTGTGCTCCCACGGACATGTCGTGTCATTACTTCGATCCGACTGCATTTGCCGCTGTTCCGGCGAGTCAGATACGGTTCGGCACCGCAGGCCGTAATTTCATCCGGGGACCGGGTTTCTTCAACCTGGATGCCAGCCTCTTTAAGGACTTCAAGATCACGGAGCGCGTGAAGTTCCAGTTCAAAATGGAGGTGTTCGGTGTGACCAACACGCCGCATTACGGTAATCCGGGCGTCGATGTCACGAACACCGCCCAATTCGGGGTCATCACCAGCACGCTGAACCTGGCCGGACGAGGGTCGGGACTCGGCGGCGAACGGCAGTTCTGGTTCTCTGGCAAAGTGACGTTTTGATTCCACGTCGGGGGCAGGTTCCTCGATGATTCCAGCAAGGCAGCAAGGGGGCTCTCCGCCCGGCAGAGGCGGCAAACGATCTGCCGGGCGAGAGTCCGCAACTAAGGCTGTCCCGGTTGCTGGGAAGCTCCTGTCGACTTGGACTTGCTCCGCACGCTTGTGGTCTCCGAACGTTTCAAGTTGCGGGTGCGGGTTGAGGCCTGCAATGTGCTAAACCATCCCGGCCTTGGCAATCCCGGAGTCGATATATCCAATAGCGGAACGTTCGGCATAATCACGGCGACAACAGGCATCGGCCAACGCACCCTGCGCCTGGGGTTGCTCTTATCCTTCGAACACAAGCGGTGTGTACCAGCAATCTGGAACACACCACCGTTCTGAAACAGCATGTGTTTGAGCTGTACCATTGGCGCATCGAGAAATGCCGCGCTATGCGAGGAAATATGCTTGGGATTGCCCGATGGGGCCTGAAGCATAGGCGCCTGGACGCCGCAAGTAGGAGCAACGCCCAATCTACACGTAACGTGGATAAGGCATGAACGACGAACAGTGGAAGAATCTGCTGGCGGTCCTCGACGGGCAGGTGCTTCGTCCGACCCCCTGCGCATTTATCATCGACTCCCCCTGGCTGCCCGGCTGGTACGGCGTCGAGATTGCCGAATACCTTTCCAGCGAGACGATCTGGTTCGATGCAAATCGCAAAGCGATTGAATCGTTCCCGGAGGCCTGGTTCCTGCCCGGCTTCTGGTCGGAGTTCGGCATGTGTACCGAGCCCTCGGCTTTCGGCGCGCGCTGCATCTTTCCCAGGAACGAATTCCCCTTTGCGGAAAAGGTGGTTCGCAGCGTGGACCAGATAGCGGACATGAAGGTGCCCAATCCAAGCACGGACGGGCTCCTTCCCTTGATGCTCAACCGCCTGAAATGGGCGCAGCCTCGCATCAAGGATCTCGGCCATCGTATTCGCTTTTCGATCTCACGCGGACCTTTTAATGTCGCATCCTTCCTCATGGGGATGACGGAGTTCCTGATGGCGCTCAAGACCAAGCCCGGCTTGATGCACCGGATGCTGCGGGTCATCACCGATTTTCTAAAACGCTGGCACGAGCTTCAGAGATCGACCTTCCCCAGTATTGATGGGATTCTGATCCTCGACGACATTGTCGGGTTCGTGGGCGAGCAGGACTTTGTGGAGTTCGCCCTTCCCTACCTCCGTGAACTTTATGAAGCTGACGTGGCGGTCAAGTTCTTTCACAACGATGCGCGCTGCGCGCAGTCGGTCCGGTACTACACCGAGATCGGGATCAACCTCTTCAATCCCGGGATACAGACGCCGCTGGCAGAACTGAGAACACTGTCGGGCCCTTCGCTGACGATCCTCGGCACAATTCCACCGCTCGACGTGCTTGCGCGGGGAACACCTGAAGACGTGCGCTCTGCAGTCCGTGAGTTGCTGGAGCAAACATCGGACAACTCGCGACTGATTCTCTCCTGTGCCGGCGGCATGCCTCCGGGCGTTACCACAGAGAACCTTCAGGCGTTTCTGAGTGAGACCATTGCCCGGACGGGTGCCTGCCAGGAAGCTCATCCCGCCTGAACAAGATGTGCCTGCGATCCTGATTGCCGTTCCGAAAATAACTCGACAACGACGAAACCTGCGAAATCATGCTTTTCCAGCACCTTGAGTGCCGCAATGTCAGGATTGGAAATCCGGAATGTTTTTTTGTTCGTGGAATCAATGGCTGCTTGTAGCTTCACCTGCGAATTGATTGAAATCCCCGGCGCTCGCCTCTAGAATCGAGCTGAATTATCTGCAGAGCGCGCCTTTCAAAAAGGAGACGTGAAGATGCGCCACATTCTCATCCACTCCCTCAGCCTCGTAGCCCTGGCCCTGCACCTCGTCTCGCCGGCCCCCCGAAATATGAGAAGCCAGGCGACTCAAGAGCTGCCTCCCTATAAGAATCCGAGAATCGCTCTGGAACTGCGAGTCAATGATCTCGTTTCAAGGATGACTCTGGATGAAAAAATATCGCAGATGATGAACACGGCACCCGCGATAGATCGTCTTGGCATCCCCCGATATGACTGGTGGAGCGAGTGCCTCCACGGCGTTGCGCGTGCCGGGGTGGCGACGGTCTTCCCTCAGGCTATCGGGCTTGCGGCTACCTGGGATAGCGGCCTCGTGCGCCAGGTGGCAACGGTGATATCCGACGAAGCGCGAGCCAAACATCACGAATTCGTCCGCCGGGACATGCGCGGCATGTATCAGGGCCTCACCTTCTGGTCTCCAAATATTAATCTCTTCCGCGATCCGCGCTGGGGCCGCGGAATGGAAACCTATGGCGAAGATCCCTTCCTGACCGGCAGCCTCGCGGTTCAGTTCATTCAGGGACTGCAGGGAGATGATCCCAACTATTTAAAAGTGATTGCCACCGCGAAGCACTATGCGGTGCACAGCGGCCCGGAGCCATCACGACACACCTTCAACGCTGAAATTGACGAGCGTGATTTGAGGGAAAGCTATTTGCCTCAATTTGAGGCGAGCATCAAAGAGGGCCATGCCTTCTCGGTCATGTGCGCCTACAACCGATTCGAAGGAGATGCCTGTTGCGGCAGCCCGCTGCTGCTCGACAAAATCCTCAGACAGGAATGGGGCTTTATCGGCTACGTCGTCTCCGACTGCGGCGCCATAGGCGACATTTACAGAACTCATAAGATTGTTGCCACGGGCGCTGAAGCGGCAGCGTTGAGCGTGAAGGCAGGAACCGATCTGGAGTGCGGCAGTGTTTTTCGCGACTTGAAGCAGGCCGTGGAAAAGGGTCTCGTTTCGGAGGGCGAAATCAATACGGCGGTGAAAAGGCTATTCACGGCCAGATTCAAGTTGGGCATGTTTGATCCCCCCGAGATCGTTCCGTACGCCAGGATTCCCTATCAGGTGGTGGACAGCGCGACCAACAGTCGGCTCGCGGTCAGAACCGCACAAGAATCGATGGTCCTCTTAAAGAACGACAGGAGCACTTTGCCGCTTAGAAAAGATCTGAACCGAATCGCCGTCATCGGTCCCAATGCCGATGATGTCGAGGTGCTCCTGGGAAATTACTACGGCACGCCCTCGCATCCGATCACGCCGCTTCAAGGGATCAAAGACAAGGTTTCACCAAGAACCGAGATCATCTACGCCCAGGGTTGCGACTGGGCGGAGAATCTGCCGGCACTGCAATCAGTCCCTTCTTCCGCGCTCCTTACGGCCGACGCTCATGGGAGAAGGCACGGTTTGAAGGGCGAGTATTTCAGCAACCCCGACTTCAAAGGAGATCCGGTGTTT
>JBEKYG010000259.1:0-7019 GCA_049511215.1 Acidobacteriota bacterium
GGCCGAAGAAGGCAGCCTGGGAACTTAAGAGAAAGACGGCGATCAACTGCAGGGGCACATTGCGCAGCGCAAGCCCCGCCAGCGCGAGCAGCATGATGAAAATCTCGGCCGCCTTGGTGCCGATCGTCACGGCTCGCTTGCTGTAGCGATCTGCGAGATAGCCGCCGGGCAGGGAAAACACGATGAACGGAACGGAAAACAGCGAGGCTACGATCAGGACCAGGCGATCGCGGTCCTTCAGCGCCAGGCCGCTGGCGGTAAAGATGAAGATCAACAGGAACTTGTATGCGTTGTCACTGAACGCACCCTGGAACTGGGTGACAATCAGCGACCAGAAGCCGCGTTGCCAGTTTCTTTTGAGAATGGCATTATCCGGCGCCATGATCTTTGCCTTTGTGAAATGCCGCTGCCGGCGTTACGACAACAGCCAAAGCGTCTCCGTGGACGCCTGGTGCCGCTTTGAGTGCGAGCCGCGTCAAGGCTGCCCCTGGGGGAGCAACTGCCCCCCTGGCACAGGAATCAAAGGTGGTAACTGCTCACGTTGTTTGGACTGTAGTCTGATTCTTCTCGGGGTCGGGATCGGAATCGGAATCGCTATCGAAAGTGATCCGTTTTCTTTCGATTCCGATCCCGATCCCGACCCTGATTCCAATCTCCATCGAGGTTTTTCCGGCAATCACCTGAGTAGTTGCCAAAGGTAAAACAAAGTGCCCCCGGCCCCAGCGGATCCCATCATCGGATGCAAGATGATGCCGCATTCTAGCCCAGTGACCAACGCGAGTTCAAGCGCTCGAGGCCGCCGGGAAGAACCAGCCGACCGATGGGACCGGTCCCGGCTTGCTTGTGCCTTGTCGCCGCGGCACTGGCACGCCCTTGAGCTCCTATGCCGGCAAAATATCCACTACCGAATACGGAGACCGGCGGCGATAACGCGGCTATTTCATGACGCCGCGCTGCAAACTGTCGATCGGGACCGGGTCCTGCGTTTTCAGTTCTTCGATCCATTTCATGACCTTCTCCCCAGGGTTAAACAGCTTGACCAGAGACATGGTCACATCCACGTACTCGACTGACGCATCCCGGTAAGTCATATCCCATTTGGAGGCCAAGAGTGCGACGCCGGCCTCCTGGGCGATCGCCGGGAGTTTATCCTTGATGGCGGCGATAATGTTGCTGATTGAGCCGGTGCTGAATGCCTGCTCGTGCATCAACTCCTGCCAGGCTATCCCTGCCGCCTCAAGCTCCTTGGCACTTTTGTCATCGTTGGCCGCCTTGGCTTTGGCGTACTCGGCTTGCAGGCCTCTAACTTGAGCTTGGGCTGGTTGGCCAGAGTTGTAATAAGCGATCGCGATGGCCCTGGAGTCGTAAGTCCCGATGCGCACCGCGGCTTTTGCCGTCTGGCAATGGGCAATGCCTGGACCAATCAGGAGCAATCCGATGGCGCTGAGAATTACCTTCACGCTGATTTTCTTGAACATATTTGCCTCCGTTTATCGATGTTTACTGATAGAGCCGACTGGATTCACGATTCCCTCATGAACAACTATCATAAACTGAATGACATTCATAATAAGGCCAAAAAAAGCACCTAGTGCGGTCGGCCAGAGAAAATGGCCGCCAGGATCATCTCCTTGGCACGAGCAGCCACGCGCTTGCCGGCAGGGTCATCGCGGAAGTGGAAAATCACGCCTGACAGCATGCTCCAGACAGCCTCCAGTGTGTCGGACCGGCGTTCCGAATCCTTGAAGCCCGCACGTTCCAGCATATGAGATGCAATGGCCTTGCAGGCCGTCTCATGTGCCCGAACCCGGGCCACGGCGTCGGCAGGGAAGTGCCCCTCCCAGCCGCCGTTGCGCTCCTTCTGCACCAGAAAAAAAATAATCTCGTAATATTCGGGGTATTCGCGGGCAAATGTGAGAAACACATCCAGCAGACGGGCTGCCTGCTCCGCAGGCGACCCGGGGTGCTGAGTTTCCGCGGACAGGCGCTTCCGCAGGATCTCGTAGCCTTCCATGAGCAACTCAACATAGAGGGCCTCTTTGCTGGGGAAGTACAGGTAAATGGTCCCGGGCGCCAGTTCCGCCGCCTTGGCGATCTGGGGAATGGACGTGCCGGCGTAACCGTTTTGCCAGAACAGCCGCTGCGCCGCGTCCAGGATTTCTTTCCTCCGGTTGTCCGCCTCGCGCTGCCGCCGTTCCCTGGTGCCCATCTTATAATACCCTTCATTTACTGAACGGTATTCATTATATTTGCCAAATGCCAACCGTGTCAAGCAAAAAAAAGGTGAAGGCGCAAAAATGTGACTGGGATTTCGCGATTTCCACGAAGCGCCGCTGCATGCATGGCCGGTTTCAGAGCGCCGGTTTAGCCTTCAGGACGCCGACCTGTATCAGGAGACCCGTGAAGTCATAGATGCTTCGCAGGCTCACGATTTTTCCTTCCATGAAAGTCATGAAAAATACCCCGGGCAGCACGAAGCTCCGGTCGGTTGCCGGGATGCCTACGAATTCCCCCAGATGCCTGCCCTGCTGCGACCACAGGACTGCGGCGCGAGCGCCGTCGATGAGCCGGCTTTCGACCTCGAATACCATCTCAGGGAATGCCGTAAACCAGCCGCGGTACATGGCCTCGATTGCCGGGCGACCTCGGATCGTACCGGCCACCATGCTGGTGTAGATTGCGTCCTCGGAGAAGCGCGCCGCAAGACTCGCTGCGTCTCGGCGCTCCATCGATTGCAGCCAATCTGCCAGAATTGCCTCGATCTCTTCGTATGTCATAGCCGGACCCCTCACAAAAGTTTGGCTGCAAGTCCGGCGTGAGTCAACCAAGATCGAATGCAGAAAGATTTTTGAGCCATTTTGAGCCTCGATTTCGCATTACCTGTCAGAGATGGAGGAACCCGGACCGATGCGTTCGACGTGGTTCGGGTGACCCGTCATGGCAGAGAGGAGAGCCCATGCGAATCGAAGCAAAACAAATGCACATCCGGGAAAACGAGAGTCTGTTGGGTGCGGCGGAACGACGAGTGTTGCAGGTAATGGCAGAACATATGCCCGACTGGGTAAATTCCGACCACCTGACACTGGTCGGGTTGTGCGCCATGCTTTTTGCAGGCGTCTCTTACTGGGCGGCCAGCTGGGACCGGCGCGCCCTGCTCGTGGTTGTGTTATCGCTTGCCGTCAACTGGTTTGGAGACAGCCTCGACGGCACGCTGGCGCGGGTGCGTAACCGGCAGCGGCCGCGATACGGCTTCTATGTGGATCACGTGGTCGACCTGGTCGGCACCTTCTTTCTCCTTGGCGGTCTGGCTCTTTCCGGCTTCATGAGCCCTCTTGTGGCGCTCGGGATGCTCGTTGCCTTTCTAATGGTAGAAGCCGAGGTATATCTCGCAACCCACGTGCGCGGCGTCTTCCGCATGACGTTTATGCGCTTCGGCCCGACCGAACTACGCATCATTCTTGCCATCGGCACGCTCTACCTTCTCCATGACCCCACGGTGGGGCTGGGCAGAGCCGGACGTTTTCTGTTGTTCGATGTCGGAGGGGTCATCGCCATTACGGGAATGGCCCTGGCCATGACGGTCTCTGCCGTCCGAAATACTCGGGCACTCTACAAGGCTGAACCGCTACCGCGATGACCACTGAAACGAACTCACTTTGCAAGACTTCAATGGCCGCCCGGGAAATGCCGCTATTGCTGCGCCGCTGGCTCGTTTTCAATGCGGTGGGGGCATTAGGCTTCGTGGTGCAGTTGGCCACCTTGGCGCTCCTGACGATCTGGCTTAGATGGGGAGTTATGCCTGCGACAGCCCTGGCCGTGGAAACGGCCGTGGTCCATAACTTTTTCTGGCATGAGCACTGGACCTGGGCTGACCGCGCTGATCCCGGCTGGAAGGGAGCCTGCTGGAGGTTTGTGCGCTTCAATCTCACGAATGGCGCACTGTCCATCGTGGGGAACCTTATTTTTATGCGCATCTTTCTGGATACTCTGCCGGTTAACTACCTGGCTGCGAACACATTGTCCATCGCAGCTTGTTCGATCCTGACCTTCATCGCCAGCGACCGGCTGGTGTTCAGAGGGGGATCGGAGCACTCTGGCGATCTCAGCGGCATACGGCCCGCGCCGACACGAGCCATCCCCAAGGAGGAACCATGAACAACCGCCACGAATTGCGTGCCGCTTCGACCATCTTCCTGGTTGCTGGGGCGATTCTGGTTTCATGTGCTGCAAGCATTGCTGCCGCGGAGCTGCAACCTGCGACGCTGAGAGGGTGGACCACCTATATTGAGAGCACCGAACGGCGGATTTCCTCCGAGTTGAATTCCGGCAAGGGATTTCTGGCACTCGATTTTCAGGCGGGATCCGAGGTTGCGCTCGAACGGCAGGCTGCGCTCGCGGGTGAGATTCCGGTGAAGAAAATGGGGACCGTGGATCAACTGGGTGAGAAACTCACCGTTCTGGGGGGAATGACCCACCATTGGCGGGGAACCGTGTTCATTCCCGGGGGAGATCTCGAGGAGATTCTCTCGAGAACCACGAATCCGACCGCGGCGGACACACGCCAGGAAGATGTTCTGCAGGCAAACGTCCTGGAACGAGGGCCCGACTTTCTCCGGATCTATCTCAAGCTCCAACGCTCCAAGATCATCACGGTGGTTTACAACACCGAGCACACGGTGCAAGTCCATCGCTACGGAAAAACTCGTGCTTCGAGTACCAGCGTGGCGACCAGGATTGCCGAGCTCGACAATCCGAATACCTCCCGGGAGCGTGAGAAGCCGGACGGCCAGGACCGTGGCCTTCTGTGGCGTATGAACTCCTACTGGCGCTACCAGGAGGTGCCCGGCGGAGTGATGGTTGAGTGTGAAACGATCACCTTGAGCCGAGCGGTTCCATCCTGGCTGGAGACCATGATTCGTCCCTTGATCGACAGCACGGCTCGCGAGTCCATGGAACGTACGCTCAGTTCCATGCGCGGCCGCCTGGCCCACGCCCGGCCCATTGCCGGCCGCGATCTCCAAATATCGATTTCTTTGGCGAAGCCTACATGGCGCGGGAGTGACCGCAGTAAGAGGGTCTGCGACCCGGCCGCAACCTATGGACGACTTGGAGACGGACCAGTTTTATTGTTATCGAAAGCTGCACGGGCGGTGGTGGGTTCGATGAGCAGGAAAGCGCCCAGGCTGGCGATGGCAATTCCTATCAGCAAGGTGGCGATCACCTCATGGGAGCCAATGATGGCAATGCTGCCAATCAGCAGCAGGGATATGAAAAGCACATCCGCCCAGCGGATCCAAGGGGCGACGCGGTGTCGCAATTCGGCAAGCTCATCCGGGTAAAATCCCGAGGCGAACCACAGATACAGGCGCAGGTTGGCCGCGACCCCCACTGCTCCCAAGGACAAAAAGAAAAAGAGCGGTCCGCGATAGCCGGGCGTCCACACTTTTACCTGCCACATCGGATATAGCATTGCGTAATACATGAACCCGATCCAGGCCTGATGAAACTGCCACCACCAGAGCGGGTGCAGCATGGTGGCGCGAGCCGGCGAGGCCGTGATGACCTTATCCTGCTTCCGGGCAGTTGGGACTTCGGCGAATTCATGCTTGATCCGCTCCAATTCGGCCACGAGTTCGCGGGCTGAGCCGAAGCGTTGATCGGGGCTCTTACGCAGGCATCGGCGCACGATCGCATCCAAACCGGGTGGCACGATCGGCCCGATGTGCGCCAGGTCGGCCGGCTCCGCTTCGAGAATCCGCGCGATCGTCGCGACCGAATCCGAAGCCGCGAAAGGATGTATCCCGGATGCCAGTTCGTACAACATGACACCGAAAGAGAAAATATCAGTGCGGAAATCGACCTCCAAACCAAGCAGCTGCTCAGGCGATGCGTAGGCTGGAGTTCCCAGGAACATGCCCGCCTTGGTCAACCGGGTCGGCATGAGTGAATCCCCTGGGCGGATGGCTTGAAACCGGGCCAAACCGAAGTCGAGAATCTTGAGTGCCCCCTCGGGAGTCCGGATCACGTTCTCCGGTTTAAGGTCGCGATGAACAATGCCCTGTTCGTGCGCAGCGGCCAGCGCGCGCCCAACCTCAATCGCGGTATCGAGCAATCGCAAGGGCGGGAGCGGCCCCGCGGCCAGTTCCTCATGGAGCGTCTGGCCGCGCACATACTCACAGATGATGTAGAGGTTGCCGTCGTGCTCCTCGAGGGCATAGACTGTGGCAATCGATGGGTGGGATAAGGTCGCGGCTACTCTGGCTTCCCGCCTCAAGCGCTCCCGGTGCTCGACGTCACTCGTGTGCTGTGGTGCCAGAGCCTTGATCGCCACGGGGCGCCCCAGGCGGGTGTCAACAGCGAGGTAGACTACGCCCATTCCGCCTTCGCCAAGTTTCTTGCTCACGGAGTATGGCCCCAACCTGGAGCCCGGGAGCAGATCGCCCGAATCGTGATCGATCAGCTTCGCAGCTACCTCGAAGGCCGGCTGCTCCAGGAAACCATCCGCTTCATCATGGCTGGCGAGCAGGGCTTCGACCTCTTCGCGCAGCATATCGTCGCCCGCACAGGCCTGGTCCAGGAAGAGGGCGCGGCGCGCCGGGTCCATTTCCAGTGCCCTGTTGAAAACGCTCTTGAGCTGCTGCCAGCGTTCACGCTTCACTTCGACCTGCCTTTTGCAGCTCACGTTTGAGCCAGGCCCTTGCCAGGTTCCATCCCCGCTTCACGGTTGCAGGGGATATCGCCATGGCCTCAGCGGACTCTTCGATGCTTAAGCCGGCGAAAAAGCGAAGCTCGACGATCCGTGCATGCTCGGGGTCGAGGTCAGCCAGCCTGGTGAGTGCCTGGTCGAGTGCCAGGAGATCGATCGACATTTCGTCTGGGGCCGCAACGGCCTCGCTTAGAGTGATCCGGATCTGTGAACCGCCCCGCTTTGCAGCATGACGGGCGCGGGCTCGCTCTACGAGAATCTGGCGCATGGAGGTTGCCGCAATCGCAAAGAAATGGGTGCGGTCGTGCCACGG
>JBEKYG010000260.1:0-7006 GCA_049511215.1 Acidobacteriota bacterium
AGTGTGGTCAATGGTAATTTTCGATGGCCCGGCCTCCTCATACCTCATCTCGGCGAGGCGTTCGCCATTTTCTTCTACAAAAAAGGCACCCTCGTGCCCGTCAAAACGATGCCTTATTTCCATGGCAGGAGCCTCCTCGACCGTGCTGACTTAAACCAGCCTCACCCGAAAAACGGCGCGATCGTGGTCATGAATCAGCAGCCCTTTGTAACCTTCCCGGTCCGATCCGTATCACCGGAAAATCATACCATGGACGTCATGGGGTGTTTGCCGTTTCTACTTTTCTACGGTCTTCTTCCTGCGTGAAAAATTTAACTTCCGCTTTACATCTCGGCAGTTGTTTTAACAAACCATGCAATGCTGATTGCGTATACTGATGCAGGGGTCCGGTTTATGGGCTGCCGGCGCTCACCAGCAAGCTGAAGGTGCCGCACCGGAACGAACTCCAGACGAAAGACGGAGGATGAGTTATGGAAACACGGAAATCACTCTTAATAGGGTTGGTACTGGCGCTGTCAGTGATCGCTGCGGCAGCCCTATCAAGCCCGGCGGGCGAACTGCAATACCGCTGGGGGCTCGCGGGAGGACAATCGGCCCAGCAGCCGCAGATCCCCCTCATGGCTGCTCTGGATACAAATCAGGACGGCGTCCTTGACGCGCAGGAAATAGCCAATGCACCGGCGGTGCTCCTGACTCTCGACAAGAACGGGGACGGCAAGCTAACCCCCGACGAACTGTTCGGCCCACTGGGCGTCCGGGGAGGCATACCGGGTCCGCGGGCCGGCGGCGCGTTCCGGGGACGGGGCGCTGGCATGCAGTCGATGGCGGCAAATGGCACAGGTGGCCGGGGCCCCGGAGGGCCGCCGCAACCCGTATTCGCCGCATTGGATACAAATCATGATGGGGTAATCGATGGGACTGAAATCGCCAATGCTGCATCAGCACTTCTGACGCTGGACAAAAATCATGACGGTAAGCTTACGCCCGACGAGCTGTTCGGCCCGCGTGGCGGTCCCGGCTTGGGTCCATCTGTAGAGAACCGCCTCTTTAATGTGTTGGATGCGAATCATGACGGCATCATCGATGCCACCGAAATCGCCAACGCGTCGGCGGCACTCAAAACTCTCGACAAAAACCAGGACGGCAAGCTGACCCCCGACGAACTGTTTGGACCGCCCGGCGGCAGAGGGGGAATGCGAGGCCAGCCGCCAGCCGGCGCGGGTCTCACTGGACGCGGCCCGGGCATGCGGCCGATGGCCGCCGGCGGCGCGCAGGGAGGAAACGGTGCTCCTCCGGAGCCGCCCCTCCTAGCCGCGCTGGACGCAAATTCTGATGGCATCATCGATGCCGACGAAATCGCCAACGCGCCGGCGGCACTCAAGGTTCTCGACAAGAACGGCGACGGCCAGCTGACCCGGGATGAGCTGCGTCCAATCCGATAACTTTCGGACCACGACATACACGGCGCGGCCGGCGGCCACAACCAAAGGGAATCCTCAGAGTGTGCCTCCGCCGGCCGCGCTGTCAGTTCTCACATTCGGGACTGTCTCCATTCCTTAAATTTCTATGCCTCTTCTCTATAGATCCAAGCGCCGACGAGCGTAGCGATCGGCAACTCGAAGAACTGCCAAACGGTTGTGTAGAATAACAGCCGTCTGGGGAACAACTTTATCGGAAGCATCGCGGCCGATGGGAACAGGCTCGCGAGCGCCCACACCACCAAACCGGCGCAAATCGCTGTCCATGGACCAGCGCCAAAACGGGATCGAATCGCTGCGTAAACCCACACTGCGATGATCCCTAAGAAAAAGCTGAGTATTATAAACAACGTTGGGGATGTCGAATCCATCGATGGGCGGTTGAGAGACTGCAGGGCTTGGTTCCACAGATCTTTCAAAACCACCATATTCAGCACGAACTCGCCGATATTCATGACCACTCCGGCAAGCAATCCGCCGAGAATTACCCGTCCCATGTTGATGTTGCGCATTGGAGCCTCCTTAATGATCAGAGAGTTCATTCCGTTTTACTCCACCGTAGAAGCCGGGGCCACTAAAAAAGATCAACGGGCTTGATAAATTTTCCAAAGTGCAGGCTGGCGAGGAGGAACCTGATCAGCGATCTTCGGCAACCACGGCTCTCTATCCGGAGATTGATGATAAAGAAAACAGCTTTGCCTACTCCTTCTTGCCCTTTATGTGGGCGATTTAGACGGCCGCACCCCGCCTGCGACCCGAAATGCATCTAATTCGGACTTCCAGAAGTTCGGCCCGCGGCCCGGCGCCGTCAAGCGCTCTCGTTCGGCGCAGGATCCGGGCGGTCACCTCGGTGCAGGTGCCTCTATTCAGTCTAGTCGCTGGCCATGGCGTGTTATTCTCCTGGATCCATGCTTGTCGAGAATCGCAATATGCTATCCTGGGCAGGAAACACGGAGGCAAGATGCGCACATCACTTTTTGTCGGCTTGTTTTTAACCATTACCGCGATGGCGGTCGCGACCCAGTCCACGCCGCAGTCCTCGCCGGCGGCTCAGTCTCATGATTTGCAGAACACGGCGGAAGCGGTGGCGAAGTATTTCCGCGCGGATCCGTCCGGGATCGACCAGCTCTTTGCGCCGGAGTTCCTGGTCCAAGTACCGGCCGCTAGATTGGAAAGGGTGATGAGGCAGCTCTTCAGCCAATACGGAGGCTGCACTGGTGTGAAATTAGAAAAGCAAGTCAGCCCGACCGGGGCTCACTTTCAATTCACCTTTGAGAAGGGATTCACCGTTCCCGTCAGCCTGGAGATCAACGATAATGCTGCGCATACCATAACCGGGTTCGTGTTGGGGGCGCCGGTATCATCGAGCGAGACGCTGTCTTCGGTCATCGATAAAATGAAGGCGTTGCCGGGCCAGGTCAGCTTTCTCGCGCAGCGGCTGGATGCGAGCGGTCCAGTGGCATTGGCGGAATGGCAACCGGCGCAGGAACTGGGCATTGGATCGGCCTTCAAGCTCTACATCCTGGGGGCGCTGGCGCAACAGATCAGCGCCGGCCGGCGCCACTGGAATGACGTGATCCCGCTCGAGACGCAATCCTTGCCCTCCGGCATTCTCCAGAAATGGCCGCTCGGCACACCGCTTACGGTGCAGAGCCTAGCTTCGCTGATGATTTCGATCAGCGACAACACCGCCGCCGACGCGTTGTTGAAGGCCGTCGGCCGCGAGCAGGTGGAGGCGATCTTGCCGGTGATGGGGCACAGCCAGCCGGCGTTGGATCAGCCGTTTCTTGCCACCATGGACATGTTTCAATTGAAATGGGGCATCCCGGCCGAACAGTTGCAGCAATACCTCGCCGATGACACCGCGGCCCGGCGGGCGTTTTTGCAGACGATGAAGCCCCCTGCCTCCACCGCAGCGCTGATCGCGGCGGTTAGTACCACCACACCCAAAATGATTGACAATGTGGAATGGTTTGCCTCCGCCATCGACCTATGCCATGCCATGGCTTGGTTTCGGGCGGATGATACTGCGCGCAATACCGCTCGCCAGGTTTTGGCCATCAATCCCGGCCTTGCTCTCTCCTCGACCCGCTGGGCCTACATCGGATTCAAAGGCGGATCCGAACCCGGCGTCATCAGCCTGAACCTCCTGCTGCGCTCGCAGAGCGGCCAATGGTATGTGGTCAGCGGGGTGTGGAATAATCCGAAAGCCGCGGTGAGTGAGACTGAGTGGGTCAGCCTGGTCAGCCGCGCGATCGACTTGTTGCAGTAAGCGGCCGGTTCTTTATCCCATGTAAATTCACCACCGGCTGGTCGCCGAGGACTTCGGCCGCGGGTTCGATCCAGCGCCGCACGCGCAATGCATCACCTGCGGAACGGGAGCGAAGATTTCGGGGGTGAGCTATTCGGCAAAGAGCACGGAGCGCTCGCCCTGATAATTGGAGCAGAAATGCCTGACCTCACTTGTCCTACGCGAGAACTTCACAAGCGGAACTCCTTGCGTATTCCCTCCGCCAACCATTGACGGATCAAGGTCTGGTATGGAATCGACCTCATGGTGGCGATTTTGCGGAGCGCCTGGATTTGGGCCGGATCGAGCTTGATGGAGATGTTCTGCAGCCGTCGGGATCTCTTGCCGGCAAGTATCTGCCGGCGAAGCTCTTCCTCCAGCACAAACTCCATCGCTCCGTTTTCGAGCTCGTCGAGCACGCCGCGGCGCTCGTAATAGTTAGCGAGATCTTCCTTGATTTTTATCCCACGTTTTGACATGGCTCAATGTTCGCTTTGGGAGGCGATCATCGGCATCGGTATCGGTATCGGTATCGCAATCGCAGTTGTGATCGCAATCGGCTTTTGCGGACCAGCAAGACCGACTGCGATTGCGATTGCGGCACCGATACCGACCCTTTTGGCATTCTGCTTCTATTTAGGGTGTGATGACTACGCCGATATTGGCGAGGGTCTCCCCTTTGACCACGGAAGGCACCGCACGAATGAACAGGACAATCCCGGAAGCAGGGGCTCTCACCTCGGAGACGGTATTTCCGAGATAATCCGCGATGTAGCCGATCCTCATTCCCTGCTGGGCATACGTGCCCCGCTTCACGAGCGGGCGAAAAATCCCCGCCTGATCGCTGATGGCGCTCTCGACTCTCTGAATCCAAACGGGATTCTCTGTCTTGATGGGTTCGCCGGGCAGGATCTTGAGATAGCGCATCACGCTCAGGCACCCATTCATGAGCGCGACCATATCCTCCGGGTCCGTGGTGCCGGAATATCCGGCCTCCGCCGTCAGAGACGGCTTGCCGCGGGTGGTCGCAGTGTTTTCAAGGTATCTCGAATCCTGTGGATCTTTGGGGCGATCGGTCGAGATTATTATGTGATCGAGCCCGAAAGCGAGCGCCATTTCGCGTGAGATCGCGTCCTGCTTCTCGTTGCCGGTTTTCGTCCAATAGCTATAAGGCCGCAGGCTTTCGTCGGTGTCCCCGCCGTGCAGATCGATAAGATGATCGCACTGCTCCACGACCTGCTTCGTAATCAGATAGGCGGCGCGTTCCGACTGGGTTCCATCGACTTTTCCGGGAAAGACGCGGTTCATGTTCTTGCCGTCGGTGGGGTTCAGGTGAGCGACCCTCTGTTCGAATGAAGGCACATTCACGAGAGGAATGACGATGACACCGCCGGATATCTGCGCCGGGGTCAGGACAGCGATCAGCCCCTGGAGCGCGAGGATCGAGGCGTACTCCGTCCCGTGTAGCCCGGCGACGACAGCGATCACTGGGCCGGGCTTGGCGCCATTAATTACCGCGACCGGAATGCGCATCCCGGCGTCGCTTCCGGGTGGGACCTCGATGTACCCGGTTACTTTCCGCCCGCGTTCGGCTTTCGCGGTTCCAACCGTAAGAGTGGCCCGCTCCTGAGCGGCAGTCAATTGGGATAGCAACATCATCGCTAGTAGCGAAGTTGAAATTGCCCTGGGCATGCTTGCCTCCTTTGAAAACCAATGACAAGTGACGAGTGACAAATCCAACACCGGAGTGGCAACCGGCAAGGTGCCGGGCGGGCACCCGGTGGCCGTGATCAGCTCTAGGTATTGGGAACGACGTTTCGCACATGCATCCGATATCCTGAGCCGCACTTTTACGCTGAACGGTACGACCTATTCTATCCTGCGGGTCGCGGTCAAGGAATTCGCGGGCGAAAACATCACATGGCCTACTTTGTGGATCCCGATGGCCACGCAATCACAGGTCATGCGGAGCGGCCCGGCCTTCTGAAGCACCCTACTTCCTTGTGGGGTGACTGCCATCGCGCGCCTCGGACCGGGCGAGATCGCCCGTGACGCCCTGGCTGCCGGCTCCGCCCCCCCGCCGGCCCAATCCCCAAACGACGGGGATGGCGGACCTGCGTCCTTATTCGTTGCGCAGCAGCTCCATGGGTCGCAGGCGCGTAGCCCGCCATGCAGGATAGACGCCCCCGAGTGCGCCGATCACGAGCGCCAGCACCACCGCTTGCACGATAAGCATTATGGTTACCTCGGGCTGAATCAACCCTCCTATTTTGGGATGAGCCATGATCCGTTGGAGACCAGGCAATCCGAGCCCGACTCCCAACACGGCCCCGGCGGAGGCCATGAGCAGGCCCTCGAGCACGATCATCGTAATCACACGGGTAGAACTCCAACCGATCGCGGACAGCAGTCCAATTTCGGGGGTTCTTTCGGAGACGGACATCAGCAACGTGTTCAGCACGCTGACGAATGCCATGACCAGCGCCAAGAGGCTTGCCAGAGCGATGGCGATGCCGCTGCAGGTGAGGATCGAGCGGAGCGGGTGTCTGCGCAGGTTTCGGAGGGTAAGCGTGATGACCTTCATGAGTCAGCCTGCCGGTGTTCCTCGCTGATCACTTGCCCGTCCAACAAACGGATGATCGCTCTGTTACTTCCTGGACTTTCCCTGCAATGAAGCCAGAAGTCCCTTCCACGTGCCCGCCCATCAAAGATATGAATACGGATTATGAATTGCTTTTCCTCGGCGGGAGCAGGATATCATAGATTGTGGCAGGAACGATCGGGAATGATCCCGCCAAGCAAGCAGAATGGCGGGTTATCAGACAATCGGTAGTCCGCTCCAAGCGGTCGGCGACAAATCCGCGTCTCCATCCGGCCGCAGTGCCGGTGATCCCTAGATCACAGGGGTAGCTTCATGCGATGCAGCGGGTCCTGGAAATGCGGATCGTCGCTTTCGAGCATCGCCCGCCAGGCACAGGTCCATTCGAGCCTCGCCGCTTAAATCTCGAATCTCGAATTGGGCAATGCCTGGATCGTTGCAGAAACTTGCGAACGAACGGTCCACGCGGGCGTACAGTATGAGGTAGCGCCTCCCAATTCTAATGCTGTCCGCTGCTTCCCTGGCGGAGAAAAAGGGCAAGGCATGGACTCCATCCAAGAATTTCCCGCTCCAGTTGCGCGGAGGAAACATGATCCACCTTCGACGAATCATGATGGTCTCTGTGGTCGCGCTAGGTGT
>JBEKYG010000261.1:0-6976 GCA_049511215.1 Acidobacteriota bacterium
ATAACAAATTAGTCACTTTTTAAACCCGAAGTAAGTGGATGCTGTAAACAAAGGACTTCCACCGCTGAAAACCGAAAAATAGGTCAAAATCGCAATTTACATTCGGAAGTTGGGTTAGCCGCAGCCTGCCCACAGCTCTTCGAATCGCAACGGGGATCGGAGATGAGCAACTGGCCTCCTGGATCAGACTTGAGCTAATGGGTTACCTTGCGGAAAACCCCGCTATGAACCAGGACACGGTTGTGCCGGAATACCGCGGAGTACCCGGCCAGTGGTACGACGATTACGACCGTGCGCTCGCACTCGAAGACCCGGACTTGGCGTTCATCAATGAGCTTCGGCTGCGACCTGGCGTGGCAGAACTCGAAGGCATCTCCGCCGGAACCGGGATCCTAGCGATGCGTCCCACGGAGTTCTCCGAGATCATTCGCGAGAATCTCAACGTGAATGTCACCGTCTTCCGGTTTCGACCCAGTTCGGTCAGCCAAGTCCTGACGAATATTAAGGTCCGGCTGCTGGATCACCTTGCCAGGCGGCGCGACGCAATCACTGCTCTCCCGGACGTTCAAATACCGCAAGCGACGGAGGTTCTCCAACTCAAGCCTGGAATCTATGGCATGAGCATAGACCTAAAGGCATTGTGGCGGCGCGTGTTTGGCTCAAAGAAGTAGACGGTGAGCGTCTAACATCGCGGTCCAGCGGCCGACCGGGCTCCGTGGTGAGCGTTGATCCATGGCTTGCCTTGTAACGCCGTGCTTATTGCCGGCCGCCGCTGACCGCGGGCGTTGGACGGAAAAAGGATGACGAAGAAAACATTGTTGAGTTGGAGCAGCGGCAAGGACAGCGCGTGGGCGCTTCACCTCCTTCGGCAAGACTCCACAATTGACCTTGTCGGCCTGTTTACTGTCATGAACCAGAAGTACAACCGCGTGTCCATGCACGCCACACGGTTGGACATGCTACAACGTCAGGCCAAGGGCGTAGACCTGCCGCTCCAAACGATCAGTCTGCCGGATTCATGCACAAACGAGCAGTACGATGCCGTCATGCTGTTAGCGCCGGTTTGAAAGGAGGCCATTTTCGCCGGAATAAAAGGTCAATTAGGTATGCGTGTGCCCGAAAGGACAAGTGGAGCGGCTAATCTGCCCTGCAATAAGGCTCAGGTGTGCAAAGATTCCGTAACCAGCGACACGCTTCCGCAGTAAGATAGCGTTTTGCGAGGCACAAGCCGTCGAAGTTTACATATAGCCCTTTATCGGAACCTGAGGAGGCCGCATGTCGCGGGGCGCGCCAGGCGGAGGCAGTGAACATTTGGCAGTTTGTCCTTCCTATCCTTTGCGGGACACATTATGTGGGGCCCGATAGAAATCAGGAAGCATGATGCCAGGGCGGCAAGTAGCATTCTCCTTTGCATGCGCTTTCCCCAAGGTATTTAGACGCTCAAATTCGGGAAAGGATCCCGAATTTCGGCTTTCAGTGAGCCAAGAGGAGTCGCTCCTGGTTGTTGTCCATATAAACAGCGTTGTGGGAAGATGACTGGTGACCAGTCACTTGGCCGTATTACGGGTATCTCGGACATCTGGAACGGCTCTAAAGAGGCCGAACATTTCCGGAATCAGGCGCTCATGCATCTCCGATCGAATCTGGTAGTTATTTTCGCCAGAAGGGCTTTGAGTCTTAGTCGCAGTCTTCTAAGCATTGCTCGGATGCCGGGAGTCAGCCACAGGTCGTCGCCGAATGGTGCCACAGGCATTTGGGGGACCTCCTTTTTTCAGGACGACAGATTCTATCATAGGGATGCGATCACAGCGTCATCCGTTCGGCTTCGCAAAGCGTGTACGCAGGTGTTCTGGCCGTAATACAGGTTTATCGGACATTGAGATCCGACTCCCCGAAAAACTCTGCCCTGGTCTGATGCGGTCACTTGGACGAGTAGTCGGTATCTCGGAAAGGTGGTTGGCCACTGCGGCACTCGATCCACGCCGCAAGTCACTTCTACGAGTAGCGCGTAATTCGTCCAAGTGGCTCAGCAATCTCCAGAACGCCGTTTCGAGACAGTTGGACAGGATCGGTCGACCGGAGGATAATTCTGAGCCGTAAAGCCAGCCGTTTCGAAATTTGCGTGGGGCACTTGTCCGATAACGCCACTACTCGCCCGGAATCCGAGTTTTGTATTGCTTCGCAGTCCTGAGGGCTTGGACAATCTGTGCTCACCGAGATTTTGGTGAAGACATTTTGACGCAGCTACCACAATTTTTACGGCGACAAAGCAAATTCGGATTCCGTTGTCCATGGCCTTCAAAGGAGTGGTCTGCACCATCCCGATCACCGTTTGAGACTGGACACATACGGCCACGCAATGGCATTGCAGCCACACCGCATTCGGGGAAGTGACCTTTTGAAACCCGAGAACTGTAGGCCACACCGTGCGTGCTTACTACAACCCGAAAGACATCCTAGGATTTCGATACCGAATGAACCTTCCGGGGAGAGTGCTCGTCTCTATATAAGGTTCTGGAGTGACGGGAACCGATTTCGCTTGAGTACCGAGCCCTGGCTGGTTTTCAATCTTCTCGAGGTCTCAGCAAAGCTTCAATGCGCCGCTCACACTGCGGGAGAACGGTCATGGGCATTCAGCTTTCTTTCCTCAAGGTCATGCCAATGGGTCTTGCGGCCCTGTTGGCCCTGCCGCTGGTGTTTCCTCAAACGGCGCGGCCGAGTCGCGGCCAGCGCGTATTGGTCATCGCTGCAAAAACCTCGGGCGATGCGCAACTCTATCGTCACTGCGGCCGCCCTAGTTCTTACGTACCGCCTCCGTTTCACGCGCCGGAGCTGTTTCCCAGTGCTGATGTGCCTGTGCCCGGTGGGATCCCGGACAGCGAGGTGAGGCGCCGAATCGAAAAGGAGTTCCTGAAACTGAAGAAGTATCCCACGGTTGAATCCCTCGCGGACGCCGACCTGGTCTTCTTTGTCCAAGCCGCCTATAGCGCGTGGGTGGAGATGAGATCCGGGCCACAACTCCTGCCTCCGGATCTCAGCGGACGGGGTGGCGTTGGTCCTCCGCCTGCGCCCGGCGGCACTTACATCATTGCAGGGGCGCCGGACGAAAAGCCCAATGTCCTGTCAAGCGCAATCGCCATCGTGGTGCCAGCCGAAGTTTATCGCGACAATTTCGAGGACAGCACCGCCCTCCTCAAGGCGGCGCTTTGGGAGGGAATGGTCAATGGCGTCAACGAAAAATCAGCTTCCGTCGAAACCCTGGTGAAGCAGTTTGACGGGGGTGCAAGGTTGCCGGCCAACATGCAGATCTGCTCCGTTTCTCAGCCGCGCCACGCTCTTGCAGGACAGGCAATCGGCATACACGAGCCATCCTTGAAAGGAGCGACGACAGCACATGTGGCCGCGCCCGAGAAGACTGATGCTTCTGTCTTTGCAAAGACCATCCGCGTGGATGTCGCGCTGGTCACCGTGCCCGTGGTTGTGAGCGGCGAGAGCGGGGGACATGTTTCGGACTTGAAGGAGTCGGACTTTCACGTTTTTGAGGACGGAGTCGAGCAGACTATCGACCGGCTCATCCCTGAAAAAGACCCCTTCAACATCGGACTCCTCCTCGACACATCTCACAGCACGCGTTTCAATATTGCCGAGATTCAACGGGCGGCATTCTCATTCGTAGCCATGCTGCGGCCCGTGGACCGCCTGATGCTCATCTCCTTCAACAACCGGGTATTTGTGGATTCCGAGTTCACCAGCAACCGCGACCAGCTTGTCCAGGCGATCTCCCAGATACATCTGGGAGACGCTACCAGGCTTTACGATGCGCTGGATCTGGCCCTAGCGGAGCGCTTCCGCACAATCTCGGGGCGCAAGGCGATCGTCCTTTTTACCGATGGGGTTGATACTTTCAGCGGGCTATCCGATGAGGCCGGCACACTGGCGCAGTATCAGGGATCCGACGTGCCCGTTTACATAATTCAGTACGACACGCAGCGCGGCTACCCCAGCAAGCCGTCCGATATGAGGGCGATAACAACTCCGCAGGGATACCTTAACCGGGATCCCACGTATGCTCGCGCAGCCCGTTATCTGCAGGATCTGGGCGACGCCAGCGGCGGCCATGTGTTCCACGCCGAGACACCCGAGAGTGTCGGTGAAGCATTCTCAGCCATCGCGGACGAACTGGCCCACCAATATACTCTCTGCTACTACCCTGCCAACCGGGCGAGCGACGGATCGTTGCGCCGCATCCGCGTCGAAATCGATCATCCCGGCGCCAAAGTGAGAGCGCGATCAGGCTATCGGGCGGGGTCGCATCCCGCTAGCGATAAGAAGTAAAGTTGCGGAGAGTGCAATCATGCGTAGTGGCATACATCTCGCTGGCACATCGCGATTAAGTCTGATTTTCTTGCTGGCGCCGCTTGTTCTGGGTTTTCAGCAGGATCCCTTCAAGCGTGGCCAGGCCGTGTATGTCCTGGCTGCGCGGGACTCGCGCCTCTTTACCATGTGTCCAACCACAGCGACTGTGAGGTTTCCTGATGGCAAGACATGGAAAGCCGACGGCACCGCTTTGGTCAATTATTACCTCGAGGATCGCGAGACTGTAGTGCTCTTTGGCGACAGGCAGACGATAAATCTGAGTCTGCCGCTGCCGGTGGCCGGCGCCGGCGAAAAAATGGCAGTTGAACGAACCGTCCCCGGCCGGGCCGAACTGGACCGGGTGGCAACGGATCCGGAACTCAAACGCAGAATCGAGAAAGAATTTCTAAAACGGAAGGAATATGTGATTGTCGATTCTCCCACGAAGGCCGATTTCGTGTTTGTGGCCGAGGGGACCTATCTGCCCATGCAAATCGGGAAGACTCCTAGTCAGAATGGATTGGCATTCAGGCCTCTTGGTGATTTCAAGGCGGACTTCCTCCAGAGCGTGTTCGCCGTCGTCGTGCCCGCATCGGTATTCGATCCTGGCGCCATCCGAAGTCCTGCTCTGATGGCTGCGCGCCTCTGGGAAGGCTCGGCCGTTTGGCAAAATATCCCCATTGCAGGAGGCAGGGAAATCGACCCTGCTTCGCCAGAATCCGTAGTCGCGCAATTTCACAATAATCAAAAAAGGCCTCCCAGCCATTTCCCGCTCTGCGCCGCGTCCGCGGAGAACTTGCGAATCGCGGGGGCGCCTTCGACATCGCGCGCCGGCGCCCCGGATTTGAATACGAATCCCGTACCGCCTCCCATGTCGGCGGCTCTCGAACCGAAGCCGGCCGGTGCGAGCCATGCGATCAAGGTTGACGTCGCCCTGGTCACGGTGCCGGTGACGGTAACTGACGCGGATGAGAAACATATTACCGACTTGAAGTATTCCGACTTTCACGTGTTCGAAGATGATCGCGAGCAAAAAATCGATCGCATCATACCCGAGGCGGAGCCCTTCGATGTGGCGCTCATGATCGACACCTCAGCCAGCATGCGCTCTAAAGCCGAGGAGATTCAAGGCGTGGCACTGGCATTTGCAGGCGCCGCCCGTCCCGAAGACCGGCTCATGGTTGTCTCTTTTGACAACCGGATATTCGTTCATTCGGAGCTTACTTCCGACAGGCTGATGCTTCGCGGCGCCATATCCCTCATGCGCCCGGGCGAGGGAACAAGGCTTTACGATGCCGTGGATCTGGTCCTGGCGGATCGCCTGGATAAGGATCAGGGGCGGAAGGCGATCGTGCTTTTTGCCGACGGTGTCGACACGCGTAGCCGGATCGCTGGATCCGCCGATACGCTCTCAGCTATAGAGGAGTCCAACGTTCTCGTCTATGGAATACAATATGACACCTACCGAAAAGATCCCCTGGGACAGCTCACGAATGCCGCATCCTGGGTCGTGCTCCCCGAGGACATCCGTAATAACAGTGAGCGCTACGCCCGCGCCGACAAATACCTTTATGAATTGTGCAACGGCAGCGGAGGCGAACTCTACGTTGCGCCGGCCGGCGGCAATCTTTCTGAGGTCTTTGCGCGCATCGCGGACCAGTTGCGCCACCAGCTTACTCTGTGCTACTACCGTTCCAGTGCAAAACAGGATGGGGCGTTTCACCGTCTGCGGGTACAAGTCGACCGTCCCGGCGTGAAGGTCCGCAGCCGTACCGGTTACCGTGCAACAGCCCCGCAACCGCCCGGCAAATAATACTGACAAGTGTGTAGAGATATCCTGCAGCCTTCATTGGCATGGGATCATTAGGACCGGACAAAATGGTCACACCTCCTGCCGGGAGGGGATTTTGTCCGGTTACCCCACTTATCGCCCGCGCTGAGGCACTCGAAGGAACTGCGAAAATTGACTTGGTGTCTAAGTTGGTAGGTGAAAGGGTGAGGGGGAGAGTCACCAGTGTCCCCGGAAACCGGCCATGGCGCTGTGCAGTTTCGTCGCCAACGGAGTCGCGTGCCATCGGGGACACTGGTGACTGTCCCCCGGCTCCTGGTCGGGGACGATGAAAATCCCATGATCCGCGCGCTGCCTGCGGAAATGATCACCGACGCCCAGGTGATCATGCGAAGGTCATTCAATTTAGCCCTTGCAGCAAACTCCAGAAGCCCTTGGGACTACGTCCGTGGAAGCGGGCACAAGGGAGGAGCAACGGGCGGCGCTAGGTCTTATTGAACACGATGAAAACCAAGATCATGGCCTTCTCCCGCCCAAACGCATTGTCAAACCAGGCGACAGGCGAAATCCGTTGTCACCCGTGCCGTCACGGAAAGTCCTGCTGCACGCGACCGCATGCGGCTGGAGCGCTTAGCGAGATATGCCGGCCGACCTCCGCTGGCTACGGAGCGGTTGTCGCTATTGCCGGACGGCAGGCTTCTCTATCGGCTCAAGCGCCGCTGGCGCGACGGAACGACGCACGTGATCTATGAGCCCTTGGAATTGATGGAACGGCTCGCGGCGCTCGTGCCTCCGCCGAGGTTCAATGTCACAAGATACTACGGAGTGCTT
>JBEKYG010000262.1:0-6972 GCA_049511215.1 Acidobacteriota bacterium
CCCTGAAGCGCAGGGGGAGGTTATGATTCGCGGAGCCAACGTCATCTCCGGCTATGAGGATAACCCGGAAGCCAACCTATCCTCTTTTGTCAACGGATGGTTCCGCACCGGCGATGAAGGGATTCTGGACAGACAGGGCTACCTCAAACTTGTCGGCCGCATCAAGGAACTCATCGTTCGGGGCGGCGAGAAGATCGCGCCACTGGAGATTGATCAGGTGCTCCAGCTGCATCCGGCTGTCGCCGAGGTCGCGACCTTCGGAGTGCCACACCGGATTTATGGGGAGGAAGTCGCCGCTGCCGTAGAGCTGCGCGCACCCGCAACGGAGGCGGAACTGCTCGCCTACTGCCGTGATCACCTGGCGGATTTCAAGTGCCCCAAGAAGATTTACATCGTGGAGCGCATTCCACGCACCGCTACGGGCAAGATCCAGCGGAAAACGATAGCGCAGAAGTTGGAATCATGAAATTTGCGATCGTGGGTGCCGGAGCCATCGGAGCCTACATCGGCGCATGCTTATCGGCCGGTGGAGAAGAGGTCACTCTGGTAGCGCGCGGCGCTCACCTCGAGGCGATGCGGCAGCACGGAGTGCGGGTTCGCCTGCAATCGGGCGAATTACTGACCACCCATCCAGTTGCCACGGACGATCCGTCGAAGATCGGGCCGGCAGATGTGGTCATCCTGACTTTGAAAGCCCCCAGCCTCCGCGCAATGGCCCCGCGCCTGGCGCCCCTTCTTGGGCCCGAAACGCCGGTGGTTAGCGCACAAAACGGCATCCCTTGGTGGTACTTCGAAATTTGCGGTGGCCCGCTGGAGGGTACGCACCTCGAAACCGTGGACCCCGGCGGTTTCCTGACTTCGCTGATCCCGGCGCGTCGGGTGATCGGCTGCGTCGTTTATTGCTCGACCGTGATCGTCGAACCTGGTGTCGTTGAACAGATCGAGGGGAATCGTTTTGCTATCGGCGAGCTCGATGGCGCTCGCAGCGAGCGCTGCCGGCGGATCGCTCAGGCGTTTCAGAAGGGCGGGCTCAGATGCGCGGTGCGCAGCCGAATCCGTCACGACGTTTGGGTAAAATTGATCGGCAACCTGGCCTTCAACCCCATCAGCGCCCTGACACGCGCCGACATGGAGGGGATCCTGAACGATCGACTTACCTTCACCCTCGCACGAGCCATCATGGAAGAAGGAAGAGCGGTGGCCAAAGCTCTCGGCATGGAACTCGAGATCACGGTCGATCAGCGCTTGGAAGGCGCCGCGCGCGTCGGTCCACATAAGACCAGCACTCTTCAAGATATCGAAATGGGACGGCCGCTGGAACTGGATGCCATCGTCGGCACCGTGGTTGAATTGGCGGATAGGTTGGGAGTCCCGGTCCCTCATTTACGGACGGTCTACGCTTGCGCCAGACTTTTGGAAAAGCGAGCCTGCCAGGTCACCTGAATGAAGCAATCCATGTTTCCTGTCATCTTCAGAGAGCAAATACCGCTGGCGCCCTACACCTCCTTGGGGATTGGTGGGCCCGCGCGTTTCCTGGCTGAGGTTGAAACGGAAACCCAGGTAATGGAAGCCCTTGAATTTGCCGATAGCCGCCGACTGCCGGTATTCATCCTGGGAGGCGGCAGCAACATCGTGGTGTCCGATGCAGGTTTCGACGGTCTTGTCATCCGGGTGGCCCTACGCGGTATCAAACAGAGAAATGACGGCGTGATGGTTGCGGCAGCCGGGGAGGACTGGGATGCCTTCGTGAAGCGTTGTGTGGAGCGTCGTCTGGCCGGGATCGAGTGTTTGAGCGGGATTCCGGGAACCATAGGCGGCACACCCGTGCAGAACGTGGGCGCATATGGCCAGGAGGTAGGCGAAGTGATAATCGCGGTTCGAGCCGTGGACCGCGACACACGGCACGTGGTGGAACTGAGCAATAAGGAATGCGGCTTCGCATACAGATCGAGCATCTTCAACACCTCGAGGAGCGAGCGTTATCTTGTTATGTCGGTAGGCTATGACCTGCGCTCGGGCGGCGAACCCCGGATCTCGTACCCGGACATTGCTCAATATTTTGTCGACCGAACGGATTCTCCTACCCTGGCGGAAGTGCGGGAGGCGGTGCTGCAGATCCGGGAGCGCAAATCCATGGTCCTCCGGCAAGGCGATCCTGATGCGAAAAGCGCCGGGTCCTTCTTCAAAAACCCACTCGTTCCGGCGGACGTTGCAGAACGGGCGGAAGAAGCCGCGAGGCGCCGCGGTTCGCTCAAGAGAGATGAGATCATGCCCCATTACCCGATGGCAGATGGGAGAGTAAAGCTGTCCGCTGCCTGGCTGATTGAACGCGCCGGCTTCGCCAAGAGCTACAGTCGCGGCCGGGTCGGCTTATCGAGCAAGCACGCCCTTGCCTTGGTTAATCGGGGCGGTGCCACCGCTCGAGAACTCCTCGACCTGATGCACGAAATCCAATCAGGGGTAGGTTCCGTTTTCGGTGTTGAGCTGACACCCGAACCGGTCTTCGTCGGCTTCAAACAGGCGTGAACCCGAGAGCCCGACGCGGATGGCCTCCAGAGGACTCGTACGGCGTGTCTTGTGGATGGCATGAAACAAAACCCGGCGCAGGCCACAGCCGCGCCTGTTATCATTTGCTGGAAGAGATATTTTTCGAACAAGCGTTCCCGCGCCAGCGTTTATACTGGCATTGATTTGCAATGGAGGGATAGTTTGTGAAAATGACATCAATGAATGTGATCGCCGCGTTACTTTTTGCCCTGCTGCCGGGGGCCATTTTGGCACAGAATGTCGACCTCAGCGGAACCTGGGTCGGGGACACCGTGATTCCCGCCTCCCCCGACAAAGACCAGCTGACTCTGGTCTTGAAAAAAGATGGGGCATCCTACACCGGCACGATATCCGATACGATGGGCATGATGAATCAAGCGGCTTTGGAGAGCGTGAAGATCGCGGATGGCACCTTGAGCTTCCAATTTGTAGCTCACACCGGCGAGCAGGAAATCAGAGTCACGATAACTCTTAAGATCAGCGGAGACAAGCTGGTCGGCTCCTGGGTAACAGAATCCGGTGACACCGGCCCGGTGGAAATGGAGCGTAAGAAATAGGAGCCCTCTTCTGAGCCTCACCCCAGACACAGCAAATTCGCCGACGCGCCGAATAGAGTTCCGGATGCAGCGCCGGCTGATACGGAGGTGGTTGTGAGAAGGATTCTGGAAGTTTGCGTCGAATCGGTCGAGGGAGCCGTCGCTGCTCAGGAGGGTGGGGCAGACCGCGTTGAGCTGTGCGCGAATCTCCTCGAAGGGGGCACGACCCCCAGCTCAGGATCGATCCAACAGGCCCGGCGCAACCTGCACATCGGCTTGCAGGTCATGATCCGGCCGCGCGGAGGCGACTTCTGCTATACAGCAACCGAGTTTGAAGTCATGAAGCTCGACATAGAAATGGCCAGGAAGGCGGATGCCAATGGAGTCGTGCTCGGAATTCTAAAAGAAGATGGTTCGGTAGACGAGACGCGTACCCGCGCGCTGACTGAATTGGCCCGCCCCCTGAGCGTCACCTTTCACCGCGCCTTCGACATGTCTCGCGATCCGTATGAGGCGCTTGAGACTCTGATCACCCTCGGCATCGACCGCAT
The DNA here is from genome assembly GCA_049511215.1 of Acidobacteriota bacterium. GTDB lineage: Bacteria > Acidobacteriota > UBA6911 > UBA6911 > UBA6911 > JAFNAG01. The sequence continues at coordinate 3,635 of JBEKYG010000262.1, forward strand.
CCTCACCTCCGGGCAGGAAAGCAGCGCGCTTGAGGGTCTCGACCTGATTTCCGACCTCGTGCGCAAGGCCGGCGGCCGGATCATGATCATGCCCGGTGGAGGGATCAACGAACGTAATTTCAACAGGATTGTCGAACAGAGCTGCGCCAGGGAGCTGCATGTTGCCGCCCTTGCCGAAGCCGAAGGCCCGATGAAATATCGCAATACCAAGTGCTTCATGGGAGGCGAGCTGAGGCCACCCGAATTCGGCTTGCTCGCAACCGATGCCGGCCGGGTCCGCGCCTTCATGCGCCACCTTCAGGAAAAGCGCTGAGCTGTTACTCTCAACCGCAGACGCTCGACCCTATACCTGGGAATTGGGCGGCGCAACTGCTATGATATTGGTTCGATTTTAGCAAAACCCTGGAGGCTAGAATGAAAAAAGGCTGCCTGATAGCTGCGGGAATCGTCGTCGTGCTGGTGCTGATTCCGGGTTTCGCAATCCAGAGCATATATAACGATATCGTCGCCAAAGAGCAGGAGGTCGGGCAAAAGTGGGCCCAGGTTGAAAGCGCATACCAGCGGCGCGCTGACCTGATTCCAAACCTGGTGGCCACGGTCAAGGGCTATGCCGCTCACGAAAGTGAGGTACTGGAAACCGTGACCGCCTCGCGCGCGCAGGTAGGTTCCGTCAGAGTTTCCCAGGACGTTCTGAATAACCCGGCCGAGTTTCAAAAATTCCAACAGGCCCAAAGCGGACTCAGCAGTGCGCTTTCGCGTTTGATGGTGGTGGTGGAGAAATACCCGGATCTCAAGGCCAACGAGAACTTCCTAGAATTACAGAGCCAGCTCGAGAGCACTGAAAACCGCATAAAAATCGAACGGGATCGATTTACCGAAAGTGCTCGAATCTATAACACCAGGATCAAGCAATTCCCGGCCAATCTGGTGGCCGGCTTTTTCGGATTTAAGGAAAAACAGCAATTTCAGAGCGCGCCCGGAAGCGAGAAGGCTCCGGTCGTGAACTTCGGCAAGTAATCGATGCGAGAAAAGATCCGGCCAATATGGATCAGCTTAAGCCTGTTCCTCCTCCTCAATGCCGTGGGCGCGTTTGCGCTCGACATCCCAAAACTCAAGGCGCGAGTTACCGATCTGGCGGGTGTGCTGACAACCGACCAGACAGCCGGCCTGGAAGAGAAGCTCAAGCAGTTTGAAGCGTCAGATTCGACGCAGATTGCGATCTTGATTATCCCTGGCCTGGAAGGGGAGGATCTGATGGACTATTCCGTGCGCGTCGCGACGGCCTGGAGGCTCGGTCAAAAGGGGAGGGACAACGGCGCCCTGCTGTTCATCGCTATGAAGGAGCGTCAGGTTCGAATCGAGGTTGGCTACGGTTTGGAGCCAAATCTTACCGATGCGCTCAGCAGGCGTATCATCGAGAATGAGATTCTTCCCAACTTCCGGCAGCAACAGTTTTTTGAAGGCATTGACGCCGGCATCACCGCAATCATGCAGACGGTGCGGGGCGCATATCAGGCCTCGCCAGCAATCAGGAACCCGCAACGGCGAATCGGCACCGGCAACAGGGTCGACTGGCTGGTTTTCCTTCTGTTTCCCATGCTCTGGCTGCTCGCATCAACCGGTAAATGGGGTGGGGGCGTTCTGGGCGGCGGCGCGGGCATGTACCTGGTTCATGCGCTCCTCGGGCTCACCCTGGTACCGATGTTGATCGGCAGCCTGGTCGGCGCGGTCATTGGCGTTTTCCTCGGGGCGCTCGTGCAGGCCGGAAGCCGTTCGTCCTCGCACAGACGTGGAGGAGGATTCGGCGGACCATTCTTCCCAGGCGGATTCGGTGGAGGCTTCGGCGGCGGTGGCGGAGGCTTCGGGGGTGGCGGGTTTTCCGGTGGCGGAGGAGGCTTCGGGGGTGGCGGCGCTTCCGGACGTTGGTAGACCAATGAGAGTACTGAGTAACCGCAAGGCATGATTGGCGGCTCACTCAGTAATCAGTACCTCATATTTGAGATCAGATTCTGAGAGTATGCTACTGTCGCAAGAAGACAAAAAGATCATAGCCGAGGCGATCAAGAGGGCGGAGCTGGCGACCTCGGGGGAAATAGTCTTTGCCATCACAGGGGCATCGGGGCACTACCATCACGCCACGCTGCAAGGCGCCCTGATCGGAACCGTTCTGGCCGCGGCTGTTTATCTGGCGCTCCCTGTACCCCAGACAATCGGGTTGCTCCTTTGGACCGAGATCATTGCTTTCGCATTGTTTTATTCCGTGATTCCGCATCTCCCCATGCGCCGCTGGATTATCCCGGCACGGGAAATGAGCGAATGCGTCCATGACGCGGCCTTCCGAGAGTTCTATGCGCGCGGCCTATATAAGACACGCGAATCGAACGGCGTACTGATCTACCTTTCCTTCCTCGAGCGCCAGGTTGTAGTTTTGGGTGACAAAGGAATCCACGAGAAAATGGGGGATCTTCACTGGAATGACGTCCGCGACAAGATCATTCGCGGGATCAGATTGGGCAAGGCCAGAGAAGGCATCTGTGCCGCCGTGGAAAGCTGCGGCATCGGGCTGGCCCAGCACTTTCCACACCGGCCGGACGATATCAACGAGCTCCCCGACGAGGTCATCGACCGCACTCCAGATCCTGAGGTCTCGTAATTGCAGACCGCGGGGATCTTCAAAACAACGAGAGACGTGGGATAAATCTTGCGATGTCCTTGAGGCCTTTGTCCGGCAGAGTTGTGCATATGTGCTTTTTCAATTCAATTTATTCGATGGCTCGGGCAAGCACAATCCGCGGGGGCGCGGCGCCGGGCGGGCCCATGCTTCGTTGCCGCTCCTTGACGGTGCGCTGTGGCATCGCCTGCGTTGAGGCGCCTTGCATCTGCTCCCCCGGCGCTCGCGCCAAAATGCCCAGTAATTCTTGCGCAAGCCCTAAGGTTGTCCTTTTCAACGACACCTTCACCAACTACAATGAGGCCTGGGTCGGCATTGCCGCATTGGGGATGCTGTCGACATTGGCGCGCAGATGTCCCTTCCCGACATTTGCTGTCGGGGCAGGCCCATATTTCCAATCGAGATCGGATGCCTGGAGACATGGCGAAAATGCACAAACTCTCATTGATCCCGGACCGCGCGCTCCTGGAAGTTATGCGGACGTCCATCCATAGCCCTCTACTGATTTCGCTCGCCCTTCTCGGCCTGCTCCTCGAGCCCGGATGCATCTTCCGAAGGCACAAAGCCCCGGCCGCTCCGACACTCCCCGCTCCGGTGCGCATCGTTCTGCTTCCGCTGAACGTTCCGCAAGGGAGCGCGGACCTGCATTGGGTCGCGCTGGCTTCGA
>JBEKYG010000263.1:0-6967 GCA_049511215.1 Acidobacteriota bacterium
TGCGCGCCGCCGATTCCGGCAGCCGGGTGCTTATCTATATGGACGGCTATTATCGCAGCGGCAAGATGATCGACCATAAGGCAAGCGCTGAACTTGCCGTCGCGACCGCCGAGAAAGAAGGCCAGAAAATCGACAAGGTCCTGGTATGGAAACGATATCCCGGAAAGTATTGTTCCGCTACGCCCATGGTGAAGGGCCGCGATTTCTTCGTGGACGAGAATCTGAAAAACTATCAAGGGGCGCGGGTCGATCCCGTTCCGATGGATGCCGAAGCGCCGCTCTTTTTGATGTACACCAGCGGCACTACCGGCAAACCCAAAGGCTGCCAGCATCGAACCGGCGGCTACCTGGCCTACGTGACGGGAACATCGAAGTACATCCAGGATATTCATCCGACGGACGTGTACTGGTGCATGGCGGACATCGGCTGGATCACCGGCCACTCGTACATTGTTTACGGACCATTGGCACTGGCAGCAACATCCGTCATATACGAGGGTCTTCCGGCATACCCCAATGCCGGGCGGCCATGGCGCATCGCGGAACGCCTGGATGTCAATATCTTCCACACCTCGCCGACGGCCATTCGCATGTTGCGAAAAGCAGGCGCCGAGGAACCGGGAAGGTATCACCATCATTTCAAGCATATGACCACGGTGGGCGAGCCGATCGAGCCCGAAGTGTGGAAATGGTACTACAACGCCGTCGGCAAGCGCGAAGCGGTAATCGTCGACACCTGGTGGCAAACAGAAAATGGGGGCTTCCTCTGCAGCACCAAACCCGCACTCGATCCGATGAAGCCTGGCAGCGCCGGACCCGGAATGCCCGGCATTTTCCCTGTTATCTACGATGAACAGGGGCAAGAAGTGAAGGCGGGCTCGGGAAAGGCCGGCAATATCTGCATCAGGAACCCATGGCCTGGAATCATGCAGACCATCTGGGGCGACCGCGACCGCTTCGTGCGGCAATACTACGCGAAATACTGCAAGGACCCCAAAAGCAAGGATTGGCGCGATTGGCCGTACTTCGCGGCGGATGGCGCGGTGCGGGCCGCCGACGGTTATTGCCGCATTCTCGGCCGCGTGGACGACGTCATCAATGTGGCCGGCCATCGTCTGGGCACGAAGGAGCTGGAGTCGGCCTGCCTGACCGTGCCCGAGGTTGCCGAAGCCGCGGTGGTGCCGGTTGTGGATGAGATCAAAGGCCGCGTTCCGGAAATCTACATCGCGTTGAAGCCCGGCTACGCGCCCACCAAGGAAATCACCGACAAGGTGATCGCGACGATCGAAACCATGATCGGCAAGATTGCCCGGCCGAAGCAGGTGCATATCGTAGCGGACATGCCCAAGACCCGGTCCGGGAAAATCATGCGCCGAGTCTTGGCTGCTATCTCCAACAGGATGGACACCGGGGATATCACCACCCTGGCTAATCCCGACATAGTCGAGCAGATCCGGGTCGCCGTGCAGGGGGAGGAGAAGAAGCCCCTGTTAGAGGGCCCGGAAGACTTGAAGCAGTTCGGCACAGTCGACTAGAAAAATCCGCAACCATACGAAGTTTTTCTTGGAGTCATAGAGCCTTTGAGTCTTTGAGGTGGCTTCTAAGAGTCGCACCTCAAAAACTCAAAGGCTCGCAGGGTCTGATACCAGTCATTTCATAACCAGGTGGACATTTGATCCAAAAAGGAGGAGCCAGACAGAGGTTGAGTTCGCTTTGGGTGGCGATCATCGGTATCGGTATCGGGGTCGCAGTCGCAATCGCAGTCGCTATCGGCTTTTGCAGACCCACACAACCGATTGCGACTGCGATTGCGACCCCGATACCGATACCGATACCGAGGGAATTGGTTTTCTTCTTTCTTTTTGATACCGCCAAATGTCAACCTGTTTATGAACTGATTAGTAACTCCCGAAGTGAGGCAAGGATATGTTAGTCCGGGACATCATGAGGAGTCCGGCCATCGCCATTTCACCGGACACTACGCTGCAGGATGCGTATCGAACTATGAACCAGAAGGGTATCCGGCATCTGCCGGTGCTCGATGGCGACAAGCTGATCGGCATCATCACAGATCGCGATCTCCGGCTGGCCACGAGTGCTCTAGCGGCGGCGCCTTTTCCGCCGGGGAGCCAGGTTGCCGCCGTAATGTGCCGGGCACCGCTGACCGCGGATCCCATGGACCCGGTCGAAGATGCCGCGCGCACTATGAGAGAGCATAAGATCGGCTGCCTCCCGGTCATGGAGGGCGAACAGCTGATCGGCATCATCACCGGCATCGACCTGCTCGATGCGCTGATGCGCATGACCGGCGTGGACAAGCCTTCAGGGCGCTTGGAGGTGAGGCTCGCGGACCATCCGGGCGAGCTTGCCCGGCTCACCAGTTTTCTGAGTCACCGCGGTTTGAATGTTCACTCGATTCTGACCTATCCGGATGGCCCGGATTTGGTGCGAGCCGTTTTGCGCGTCGGCTCCATCGAGGTGCGGCTGATTGCGCAAGATCTGCGCCGTTCCGAGTTCGAGGTCCTTTGGCCTCCAGAGAAACCATGCCCTCGGTAGTTTATCATCCGGCGTACCAGAAGTACGCGTTCGGCGAAGAGCACCCGTTCAGCCCGGTGCGCGTCGAGATGACCCTCGATCTGCTGCACGCGCTGGGCCACAACGTTCAGCTGCTCGAGCCTGAGCCCGCAACGCGCGAGGACATCCTCAGCGTGCACGAAGACTATTACGTCCGCCGCGTCGAAGCCCTCAGCGCAAGGCAGGGTGTCCCCGATTCTGAAGACTACGGTCTCGACACACCCGACAATCCGGCGTTCCCAGGAATCGATGAGGCCGCGCGATGGCTCGTCGGGGGCACGCTTTGCGGGGCACGTCTCATTTGCGAAAGCGGGGAGAAGCGCGTCCTGCAACTGGGAGGGGGCCTGCATCACGCGCGCCGAAATTTCGCTTCTGGCTTTTGCATCTATAATGACCTTGCAATCGCCATCAATCACCTTACCCGGCAAGGGCTGTGGGTGGCTTATCTGGACATCGACGTCCATCATGGGGACGGGGTTCAGCAGATTCTTTACGAAGACAAGCGCGTGATGACCATCAGCCTCCACGAGTCGGGGAGATATCTATTCCCCGGCACCGGAGAAATCCACGAGCTTGGATCCGGATTGGGGCGCGGCCTGAAATTGAATGTGCCGCTTGAACCTTTTACCGAAGGAGAGAGTTACCTCGAGGTTTTCGAGCAGGTTGTGCCTGCTGCCCTGCGGCAATTTCGCCCGGGAGTGATCGTGGTTCAAGCAGGCGCCGATGCGCATTTCGACGACCCGCTCGCCGACCTCATGCTGACCACCCACGATTATGAAGGAATCTTCCGGCGTATCCTGGAACTGGCGGACACCTTTACCGCAGGGCGCCTCTTGTTCACGCTCGGCGGCGGGTACTCGATGCGGGCCGCGCCCCGGGTGTGGACGATTCTCTATCTGTTGATGCACGATTTGCCGCTGGCCTCTGAGCTTCCGGCGGCGTGGCGGGAAAAATGGTCCGGCGCTCTGGGCGATAAACCGCCGATGACACTCCACGACTCCAATCCTGGACATGCCGATATTCCGAACCGCCAGGAGATCGTACATCGCAACCTGCAGGTGGCCCACCGGCTTCTCGATGCCGCACGCCCCTATTGGTTTTAAAAACCGTGCCGCCAAACTTTCCGGAACTCAAGCCGTCGGCGGATACCTTTCCGCGCAGACCTCCTTCCCAATCTGTCGCGACAACTGAAGCGGCATCACGAAGCGTCTTTTGCGATTGCAGCCTGGAAATTGGTGAAATAGTTGCCTGTCACCGATCTTGTCACCGATCTTGACCGATTTTGGGGGATCTAACGAACGGCCTCGCCTATGCAACATCGAGGACGGCACGGGGATTCTTGGCGGCAATTCGTAATAGAGTCCGGGCGGCACCCGAGGGTGCGCGGCGCCCTTGTTCCCATTCCTGCAATGTGCGTACCGAAACGCCCAGCAGCTGGGCGAACTGCTTTTGGGAGAGGCCCGTGCTCTCTCGAATCGCGGATACGGACGGCACATTGACGACCCGGCCGTGTTCTCCACGCTTGATTTCACGGATGCCCTCAAGAATTTCCAATCCAATCTCGCGCTTGCGTCTAGGCATCGATTTCTTCCTTTATCTTTCTTAAAATATGGGCCGGGATATTTTCGGAGACGTTTTTCGCGTAAAGAGTAAGCATCCAGATCTGGCCTTGCCGACTTCTCGCATAGTAAATGACGCGCACGCCGCCACGTTTTCCACGCCCGGAACCCTTCCATCGAAGCTTTCTGACACCGCCAGAGCCAGGGATCAGGTCTCCCGCCTCGGGCTTCTCAATCAGAATTTGCTGGAGCTTCGAGTACTCCTCATCGGACAGATAGTCAGCAACGAGTTGCGAAAACAGTTTCGTCTCGATGAAGCTATACATTGGGACATTATACGTCTCTGACGTACAATGTCAAAATGGAAAAGGTGTAAGATTCTTTGCCAGGTGAAAAGGGTCTTTTATCGCAAAGACTCCAGGGCGCCAAAAGTTTTACTAATCAGTTCCAAATAGGTGGACATTTGATCCAAAAAGAGGAGTTGGACGAGAGGTAATGTTCTCTCTGGGTGGCGATCATCGGTATCGGAATCGGGGTCGCAATCGCAGTCGCTATCGGCTTTTGCAGACCCATACAACCGACTGCGACTGCGACCCCGATCCCGATACCGACCCCGACGGACATAGTGTTCTCCTTTCTTTTTGACACCGCCAAACGTCAACCTACTTGTGAACTGATTAGTAATCCTTGATTTCTTGGCGTCTTTGAGTCTTTGAGTCTTGGTGTTGGATTTTGGCTGCGGCTATTCTGCTCGATGAAATTCGTAGCTGCTGTGGATTCCAGACCTTATAATGAAAGCGCCCATGTTTAGGATCATTCCGGAAGGGAAGAACTTTAGCGAATATGTTCTGCTCCGTGACGGGGAGAGCGTGTGCCTGCGCACCGCAGTAAAGGAGGATGTTCCCGCCGTTGAAGCGCTCATGCGCAGCGTTTCGCCTGAGAGCCTGCAGATGCGTTTCATGGGCGCCGTGGCGCTCGTCTCGCGCAGCGTGGTTGAGAGCATGTGCAGCGGCGATCCGCGCGAGAGCCTGTCGTTGCTGGCCATCGTGGGGCAGGAGCCGGGCTTTCGCGTTGTGGGCATCGGCAGTTACGTATCGCTGGGCGTGGGAGGAAGAGCCGAAGTCGCGTTTCTGGTCCAGGACGAGTATCAGGGCCGGGGAATCAGCACGCTTGTACTGGAGCGTCTGGCCGGCATCGCGGCCGGGAATGGGTTCGTGGGATTTGAAGCCGAGGTGCTCTACGAAAACCAGGCGATGATCAACGTTTTCCGCGATTCCGGGTTCGAGGTTCATCAGGCATTAGACAGCGGCAGCATCCACGTGGCATTCCCGGTGCGCGGGCTTGCTTCGCTGCGCGAGCGGGTCGAGCTGCGTGACCGCATCGCCGCAGCCAACTCGTTGGTGCCGCTCCTGCAGCCGCGCACCGTCGCGGTGGTGGGCGCGTCGCGGGATCCGAGGGCCGTGGGCAGCCTGATTTTTCGGAGCATCCTGCTCGGCAATTTCAGCGGCACCGTGTATCCCGTAAACAACCAGGCCACGTCGGTACATGGCGTGCGCGCCTATTCATCGGTACGGGAGCTGCCGGAGCGCGCAGAACTGGTGGTCGTCACCGTGCCGGCGGACAAAGTCCTCGATGTGGCGGATGAGGCGCTCCATTCGGGGACGAAAGGGCTCCTCGTGGTAACGTCCGGGTTCGCGGAGAGCGGGCCGGAAGGAGCGGCGCAGCAGAAGAAGCTGGTGGAAATGGTTCGTTCCCATGGTGCGCGGCTGATCGGTCCGAATTGCCTGGGTATCATAAACACGAATGCGGACGTCAGCCTCAACGCGAGTCTCGCTCCCCTGATGCCGCCGCGCGGACGCATCGGCTTCTACTCCCATTCAGCGGCTCTAGGCCTCGTCATCTTGAATTACGCGGGCGAGCGCGGCTTGGGCTTCTCCACGTTCGTCTCGGCTGGAAATCGCGCCGACGTGTCGGGCAATGATCTGCTGCAATTCTGGGAGGAGGATCCCGCCACCGACATTGCTTTGCTCTACCTGGAAACCTTCGGCAATGCGCGCCGCTTTGCGCGTGTGGCCCGGCGCATTTCCTATCGCAAGCCTGTCCTGTGCGTGAAGAGCGCACGCAGCCGGGCGGGCCGCGACATGGCACGCGCCCATATAGGAGCCGCCGAGCACAGCGACACCGAGGTCGATGTGCTCTTCCGCCAGGCGGGTGTGATCCGCGCCGACACCCTGGAAGAGCTGTTCGATGTGGCGGCGCTCCTTGCCCACCAGCCTTTGCCGCGCGGCAATCGTGTGGCCATCATCAGCAATTCCGGCGGCGTCCTGACCATTTGCGCCGATGCCTGCGAAGCCAACGGGCTTGTCGTTGCGGGGCCGGGTGCCATGGATCTCGGCCCGCTCGCGACCGTAGAGGCCTACGAGCGCGAGGTCCGGCGGATCATGGAGCACGAAGATGTGGACGCGCTCATTGCCATGTTCGCCTGCGTCGGCGATTGCGCTCCGAAGCTGGTGGGTCATGGGATTCGGCGAGGCATTCTGCGCGCCGAGCGCCACACGCGCGTACCCAAGCCGGCCCTGCTCTGCTTGATGGGAGCGGCCGGCGCGGTTCAGTTTGGGAGCAAAGCCGCATCCCGACATGTGTTCCCCTCCTACCGATTTCCGGAGTCAGCCGCTTTGGCGCTTTCCCGGGCAGCGCAATACGCGTCGTTCCGGCGGCAGCCGGGGGGACGAATTCTGTGGTACGAGGACGTTGATTCCGGAGCAGCACGGCAGAAGATTAAAGCCCTGCTTGACCTCTCTACCGACACAGTACTCTGGCTGGAGGGGGAGCGG
>JBEKYG010000264.1:0-6962 GCA_049511215.1 Acidobacteriota bacterium
CCGCGCGTCGTAAACGGCAAGATCTTCTCCCCTCCGCTTAACCCGCCTTACGTCAATTCGATGCGCGGATACGCGCGCGGCGTCGAATTCTTCTTCCAGCGAAGCAGCGCCAACCGCTTTACCGGCTGGATTTCCTATGCCTACGGCCGCACGGGGTTGCGCGACGGCGTGACCCGGCAGGCATTCCCATCGGATTACGATCAACGCCATACGGTCAATGTATACGGTGGCTACCGCCTGCGCCCAAGCGTTAACCTTAGCCTCCGATGGAGCTATGGCAGCGGCTTCCCGATGCCTGGCTATTTACAGAAGATCGGAACTACGTACTACCTGACCAGCGCCCGCAACCAACAGCGGCTCGACCCTTACCTACGCGTCGATTTCCGCGTCAACAAAGCCTGGACGCACGACAAGTGGAAGCTGACGCTCTACGGCGAAGTGGTCAACCTGACCAACCGCGCAAACTACATATTCGACATCCTCGATAGCTTCAACTCGAAGACCGGCCAGGCCTTCATCACGCTCGACAAACTGTTCCCGATTCTGCCCTCCGCGGGTTTGGTCTTTGAGCGCTAGGAGCATGTCCGAGAGTCAGAAATCTCCGGCAAAGCCGGAGGCGTGTTTTGTGCACCGCTCAAGGCGGCATCACCTGTTCATCCGGCATTCATTGAACTGCCCTATTCTCACGCTCACACAGCCCCGCAGGGGCGGCACAGCACAGCCCAGGGCGCAAGCCCTGGGTACTGCGGCCGGATTTGGAGCGAGCCCTGAAGGGGCGACACAGCCCGTGCCGCTCCATGCCTCTAACCTTTCTTCGCGCCGGTGTCTCTATATAAGTTGAGCGGAGACGAGAGCAGCCGATAATGGTTGATTGATGGCACAAACGGATGCGGATACGCCGGACGAAATTCTCGTGGTTGCAGCGATCCTGGGAGATCTTGCCGCTTTCGACGTGCTTGTGCGCCGTTACCGACCCGCCGTAATCCGGGCAGCTCGGCGGATCGTGCCACCGGATGATGCGGATGATGTGGCCCAGGAGGCGCTGCTGCTCGCGTTCAAGGCCCTCCCCTCGCTGGAGGAACCGGGGAAGTTTCCCGCCTGGCTGCACGCGATCACGCGCCGCAGCGCCTTACGCTTCCAGGACCGCAGTCGTGCGCACCAACGCGGGCGGATGGCGTTGGACGAGGCGATCCTGCAACAGGTTCCCGCACTCAGCCATCCTGCGGCCGGAGACAGCGGAGGAGAAGAATTGCAGCGGGCGCTCGCAGGCATTCCGCAAGATTATGCCCTGGTTTTGCGCCTGCATTTCCTGGACGACATGCCCTTGAAGCGGATAGCGGACTTCCTCGGCATATCGTTGGCAACCGTCAAGTGGCGCGTTTATCACGGCAAGAAATTGCTGCGCGAGCAGTTCAAGACACTTCAAAGGAAGATTGAATCATGGAAAGAGAGAAGGAAATAAGAAAACTGATCAATGTGCTCCTTCAGACCGCACGCATGGCCTTCCAGTCCGAATGGACCGGTTCAGGCAGCAGCGATGCAGCGGCATTATGCGTGGATCGCCACAACCGGATCCTGGCACGCCTCAAGGAACACGAGCCGGAAATTTCGGCTGTGTTCGAGCCGCTGGCAGCGGAGAGCTCGCTGACAACCGCGGCCATCGCTTGCCGTCAACTGGCCTCCTATTTTGAGGACGAAACCGGCTGGTCCTCCCACTGGAAGAGCGCTTACAAAAATGCCTGCGATCCGAGAGCTTTCAAGGAGTTCTGGCGTAAGTCCGCGAAGGACGTTCAGGACTTGGGCGAATTCATGCGCCAGTGCGCTGAGGAATGGGCTCGGCGTCGGAAAGCCAAAGCCGAGAGCGAATCACCCGTAACGCCTGCATCGCCGCCCGCATGAATAGGGCCTGGGGATAGCCCAAACGCGCTGCCATGTTGCTTTGGCCGTTGCCTGAATCGGAGATTAAGAAATAGACGGGCGATCCCATTCGGCATATAAATGTCGGGCAAGAATCGATGGGCGAGCGAAAATGACGGCGCGCAGGCGGGGACTCTGGATTGGAACGGCGGTCTTGCTGGTGATCCTCATCGGCGGGAACGGCGCTTCCATGCTGTGGCGCTGGGGTCGCCCCCTATCTGGTGCGGGATCCGCTGGCAGGTTATCCGCGTGTGTTCCTATGGGCATGGGAACGGCCCGAAAATCTCGAGTTCCTGGATCCGCACTCCACCGGGGTTGCCTTGTTGGCAAAGACTCTCTACCTCGATGGGACGCGCCTTTCAGCACGACCCAGAATGCAGCCGATCTGGTTGCCTGCCGGCATCCCAACCATCGCCGTGGTTCGCATCGAGACCCAGGGCACGGTCGCACCCAATGCAGATACCATGAATGAAGTGGTGCGGCAGGTCTTGAATGCGGCTGTTGGACCCGGTGCCGATGGTGTTCAGATCGATTACGATGCCGCCGCTTCCGAACGTGCTTTCTACAAGGATCTGCTGTCGGAACTGCGCAGGCAAATGCTCCCACGCATGACGCTATCCATCACCGCGCTCGCCTCCTGGTGCATCTATGACGATTGGATTTCTGACTTGCCGGTGGACGAATCGGTTCCGATGCTCTTCCGGCTTGGCGTAAACGGCCCCGAGGTGCTGCGCTATTTAGGAGGCGGAGGAGAATTCCGCGCGGCCAAGTCACGATTCAGCGTGGGGATCTCCCTGGATGAACTGCCGGTAAAGGCCCCTGCGGGACGCCGGGTCTATGTGTTCAATCCCAGGCCCTGGACGCGGGACTCCGTGAATCAGGCCTTGCGTTATGTGAGGGAATGGCGATGAAAGCAAAACAGGCTCTTCTGGCTGCGCTGCTGCTGGCCACGGTTGTTTTCTGCCCTTCGAATCTCCCCAGTTGCGGCCCCTTCTTCGCGGTGGCGATTTTCACGCAAACGGGCCAGCCGCCGGCACCAATCTCTGATTACGCGCGCGGCCGCCTGGGTGTGTTGCAGAGTAACTATCGACAGGATTACCTGGTCGTGGCGTATCGCTATCTGTCGGGAAAACCCCTGTCGGCCACCGAGCAAAAAGCGATCGAGCTTCCAATGTGGGGGGCCTATGAACGGTCTACCGTTGTCAGGGGGGAAACTTCCGAGCCGGCGGTCCAGGCGTGGCTGGATGCCCGCGCCAAGGTACCTGGCGCGGGAGAACCCCAACCGATAGAAACGTATCGCAGTACCCAGAGTCCCTCCTGGGAGAAGTTCTTAAATTGTTCCGATGACTCGTTTCGCAATGCCCGTGAAACGGTGGAAGCACGCATCGGGGCCTTTGGCCCCGGACATCCGGGAATCAAAGGCTGGGTCTCAGCCCAGGATTCTGTTTTTGCCAACTGTTCTGATGGAAATCCAAGCATCCCTGCTCCGCCCGAGCACACGCTCCCTCAGGCGCTGAAACATGACCGCGAGTACCAGATTGCTGCCGCACATTTTTATGCGATGCACTATGACGAAGCGGCAAAGCTCTTTCGCGCCATCGAAGCGGAGAAGGAATCCTCCTGGAGCCACATGGCGCCCTATCTGGTCGCGCGCTGCCTGATCCGCAAGGCCGTCGTACCCGGAGCAGAAGGAAAGTTCGACTCCGGAGCCTTCTCGCAGGCTGAGGAGGAGCTGACCTCCATCCTGCACGATCCGGATCGCAAGGATCTGCATCCCATGGCGCTCAAGCTGGAGAACTATGTCGCACTGCACATCCACCCTCTCGAATATCTGCGTACCGCGGCTTCCCGGTTGCAGGATTCCGCGAATGCCGACGATTTCAAGCAGAACCTTGTCGACTACCGATATGTGCTGGAGCGCAGCGCGCCGTTTCATTTCACCATGGACAATGCGAGGCAGACCAGCGACCTGTCGGATTGGGTTCTTACCTGGGGCGGCGGTAAACCCGCCTATGCATATGAGCGCTGGCAGGCGACAGGAAGTGTCGCGTGGCTGCTGTCGGCAATATCCAAAATTGAGCGGGGCGACCCGGAATCGGCTGATCTCCTTGCAGCCGCCCTCAAGATCGCCAAGGATTCTCCGGCCTATCCCACAGCCCAGTATCACCGGATCCGGCTTCTTTCGGCTTCCGGTAAGCGGGATGAGGCGCGCACCGTCCTCGACGAGATTCTGCCGGGATTGCGCACGTCCCTCGACCGTTCCTCCTTGAATATGTTCCTGGCCTATCGCATGTCGCTGGCGCGCAATTTAGACGAATTCCTGCAGTTTGCGCCGCGATTCCCGGTCGATATCCAATTCGGCGACAAGGATATCCCTCTCCCCTTGCTGGACTCGGATTCCACTGAGGTGCTGGACGAGGAGTTGCCACTCTCGATGTTGCAGCGCGCGATGAACATCAAATCCCTGGCCGTGCATCTGCGCAGACAACTGAGCCGCATGGTATGGACGCGGGCAGTCTTGATTGCGGCTGATGCCGTTGCGGGAGAAGCGGCTGCCGTGCTGGAGCAAAACTTCCCTGAGCTGCGGCCGGATTTGCGTACCTGGCATGACGCCGCCGACGCAGATTCCAGGCAGTTCGCCGCTGCGCTATTGATGTTGCATTTCCCCGGCATGAGTCCGTTCATCTCCAGTGGCGTTCCAAGGCGTAAATACCTGGCCGGGATTCATGATTATGGGGAGAACTGGTGGTGCGGATTCAGTACAACAGGTGCCCTCGAAGAGCCCACGGGAGATCGCCGGTCGGGATCCCGATACGAACCTAAGGTGGAAACGAGACCGGAACCCTCGACGTCTCCATCCTTCCTCAGCGACGCTAAAACCGCCGAGGCTCGGAGCGAGTGGCAGAAGCTCGCGACGATGGAAACCGCGCCCGACTATTTCGGCAGGATCGTTCTTGCATATGCGGCGAAACATCCCGGCGATGCGCGCGTTCCCGAGGCGCTGCACCTGGTGGTCAAGTCCACGCGCTACGGCTGCAACGATGCCGACAGCGGCCGTTACTCCCAGTCTGCCTTTGCCCTGCTGCACGGCAAATACGAGAACACCCAGTGGGCCAAAATGACGCCATTCTGGTTCAAGTGAAGCTGTGGCAAGGCGGGAGTCTGGAGAGCCTTTGCAGAAATGCCAATTACGGTTTGATCGCTCGGGGTCGGTATCCGAATCGGTATCGGCTTTTTCTGGTTTCGATTCCGATGTGTAAAAGGCGATCAGGGGTGAATTCATAAAGAGACTTCGGTTTTGCGCGATGACACGAACAGTATCGCTCGCGGTCCGTTCGCACATTGCCTTCACAACTCTGTGCGTCCGTGAGACAATGTCGCTTCAACGGGAGATGACTGATGACCCCCCAAAATTCGAAATCACCGTGTATGATCTGCAACCCGGCCGGGGCGCAAGAGGGGGATTATTGCGAACGACACCAGGAGGAACTTCATCGCCTGGAACACTATTATGAAGGGCTGTTCCGGTTGCAGCGGGGCGCCCGCGGCAAGGATCACGAGGCCTACGACATCTATATGCAAGCACAGTGCAATCCTTGCGGCCGCGTCTTGCTGCAGGAAACGGATCCTGACAATCTCGCGATCACTGTGCTACTGGCAGAAGATGTCAAATTGGACACCGGACTCCCCGAATACGAGGCGTTGGGAATCCGCCGGACCTGGGGCGATTTGCTGCGCACCAAGATCTCTCAGGAGCTGGTTCAGAGCTGGTATGGAAACGCACGAGCCTGCGTCGATCTGTTTCACACCAATTTCGGGAGCCAACTGCATTGGGATCTGGAGCCGCCAGATTCCATGACGGATGAAGATGAGAATGCTCCTCCCGAACCCCATTCCCACGGCGGCGGCAAGCACTCCATCCATTAGTATCCGAGCAAGTCCTGTCCCCGAAATCCCACATGAAGCCAAATCTCGGGCTGCGTCCCGGGTTTCCGCGTCCCCGGTTTTCCGATTCTTGATTGGGATTTTGGAGATCGTCACGAATGGCCCGATGGTATATTTGCGGACAATGACATTCAGTGAGTTGGTTCGACTGCGTGAGGCTCATGGATATTGGCTGGCGAAGGAAAAAGGGTCAATCCGGTACTACATGAGACCCGGCTGGCCCAGATTGATTCGCCTGGACTTTCATGGCTCCAAAGAAGTTCCAACAGGAACCTGCCATGCCATTCTGAAGGCCACCGGATTAGCGGAGTGGAAAGATAAATGATCAACCTACCATATTCGCTTGTGATCGAGGCAACGGAGGATCCTGAGTTTTTTGGCTTCTACTCACGGGAACTTGAGGGCTTTACTGGAGTCGGCCATTCCATCGAGGATTGCGTCCACAAGGCCCGGTGGGGGACGAAAGACCACCTGGAGATGCTTCGTGCGCACGGTCTTCCGGTTCCCAGCCCCACTCCCCGCCCCACCATCCTGGTGCAGAACGAACAAAAACTGCAGCCGGCATGAGGGGATTATGGTGACGGTCCCGGAATTCATCACTCGTCCGGCCAACTTTCTGATGGGCGCAGTCGCGATCAGTCGCGAAAACTTTCATAGAACGAAAAAATAGGCCCGAAAATCGAGCGCAAGCCCGATTTTCAGGCCCTCCCAGATGCTCATCTCTTTCAACGTGTGAAGTTTTACGTGGTCCGTCCCCGATCCACACACAGGCTGACCTTGAAACACGGTGGCGACCCAGAGAAGTCGCGCGTGCTGGAGGCAGTCTTCGTGCGCTCGCATTTTGGGCACCAGCACTTCGGCTCGCCGCGAAAGGGCAGCAAGCGAAGATCCGCCACGGTGCAGGCGCGGATGGTTGTCGGTGAGTGTTGATCGGTTCGACGTGCGACAAGGATTCCCTGAGACAAAACCTACTCTGGCGAGACATCAAGGGTGCACGGACCGTTGCCGCTCCCTGGCACCTCGGGGCAGGCCTGAGCCCTCAAAGACCTGCCCTGATCTCCTCGAACGCCGCAGCAGCCCGCGCCATCGCCCGCAAGCCG
>JBEKYG010000265.1:0-6950 GCA_049511215.1 Acidobacteriota bacterium
GTCCTCGATGCGGCTGCGCTCCGCAAGGGGCAGGCGCAGATCCAGAGGCACATCTTCGGCTTCGCGCGGAAGATGCGCCAGGCCTGCCTCTGTGCCGCTGAGTCCGAGCTGCACGGTCTGCTGGATCTCAGTCAGGGAAACACCCGCCAGCCCTGCCTTCATGCGATCCACCTGAAAGCGCATCTCCGGCTGCGGATCCTCGACGTACCAGTCGACATCGACAACCCCGGGCGTCTTGTCCAGCGTGTCGCGTATGTTTCTGGCCAGTTCGATCTGGCGATCGTAATTGGGGCCATAGATTTCAGCCACCAGCGTCTCGAGCACCGGAGGTCCGGGTGGAACTTCGGCGATCTTGATTCGCGCTCCGTAGTGCTGGGCCGCCGGATCCAGTAGCGCCCTTGCCTTGAGCGCAATCGCATGGCTCTGGGCCGAGCGATCTCCCTTGCGTGTGAGGTTTACCTGGATGTCGGCAACATTGTCCCCCCGGCGCAGATAATAGTGGCGCACCAGGCCGTTGAAATTAAACGGCGAAGCGGTCCCAATATAAGACTCCAGATCCGTGATCTCCGATATCTGGCCCAGGCGCGTGGCCAGATCGCGCGTGACTGCCGCAGTTTGTTGCAGGCTGGTCCCTTCCGGCATGTCGACGATGACCTGAAACTCGCTCTTGTTGTCGAAGGGGAGCATCTTGACAATGACCAAGCGGAAGTAGACGAAGCTCATCGACGCCAGGAGAAGGATTGAGACCAGCGCTAGAAATCCCCATTGGTTCCTGGGGCGGGCCAGCAGTGAGCCCATGAACTTGCGGTAGAACCGTGTACTCCAGGTTTCGCCTTCGCCCTCAGCATGATCGGAGCTTCGTCCGCCCCTGAATAACCTCAGCGCCGCCCAAGGTGTAATGACGAAAGCCACCAGCAGGGAAAAGATCATGGCCGCGGATGCGCCAATGGGAATGGGGCGCATGTAAGGCCCCATGAGTCCACGAACCATAGCCATGGGCAGAATGGCGGCAATTACCGTAAAGGTCGCCAGAATGGTCGGGTTGCCCACCTCATCGACTGCCTCGACCGCGATATCGACGAGCCGCCGGTTGCGGTTCTGAGACAGCCGTTTGTGCCGCGCGATGTTCTCGATCACGACAATGGCATCGTCCACCAGAATACCGATCGAGAAAATGAGAGCGAACAGGGTGATGCGGTTCAGCGTGTACCCGTAAAGGAGAAAGACAACCAGCGTCAGAGCCAACGTTACCGGAATTGCCACTGCCACAACTCCCGCCTCCCGGAATCCAAGGATCAGCCAGATCAGCAGCGTGACCGCTAAAATCGCGATCATCATGTGCAGCAGGAGCTCGTTTGATTTCTCGGCCGCGGTCTCACCGTAATCGCGAGTGACCGTCATTTGCAGGGTTGACGGGAAATTCCTGGCGCGGAATGCCGCGGCTCTCTTTAACACCTCTTCCGAAAGCACGACGGCATTTTTCCCTTTGCGCTTGGCAACCGAGATTGTTACTGCTGGATTCAGATCACTCCGTTGCGGTTCTGGAGAAGTCCGCAGGCTCCCGACAGGCTGAGCGCTCTCCGGCTCGGGATGAATTCCCTTGATTGCCGCAGCCGGACCCGGCGTGAACAGGACGTAGTCCTTGGCTTCTTCGGGCCCATCTTTGATCCGGGCGATGTCGCGCAAGTAAACGGGAAGGTTGTTGTGGATCCCCACCACGAGATTGGCCAAATCGTCAGTTGAACGAAGGAACCCGTCGAGATGAACCGCGATCGCTTCGTTTCCAGAGGTCAGGGTGCCCGCATCGGCTTCGCGGTTTTCTGTTTGCAGCATCCCGCGAATTTGGGTAGCGCCAATGCCAGAGGCTGCCATCTGTGCCGGGTTGAGTTCCACCAGAAGCTCGCGGCGCTGGCCGCCAATAATCTGGGTACTGGATATGTCCGGTATTTTCTGTAAATCGTTGCGCAGTTCGGCGGCGACGCGCCGGATCTGATAGCCGTCCATCCGGTTGCTCCAGAGCGTCAGAGCCAGGAATGGGACGTCGTCAATGGAGCGCGGCTTGATCAGCGGCTGGGAGGCGCCCGGAGGGATGAGATCGAAGTTGGCGAACATCTTCTGGTTCAACCGGACAATGCTTTTTTCCTCGTCTTCGCCGACATAGAAACGCACGATCGCCATGGATGCGCCCGGGCTCGAGGTGCTGTAGATGTACTCCACCCCGGGAATCTCCCACAGCAGACGTTCCATGGGTTTGGTGATTCGAGTCTCTACTTCCTTTGCCGAAGCGCCGGGCAGGGCCACAAAGACATCGATCATGGGAACGATGATCTGCGGCTCTTCTTCCCTGGGTAAAAGCAAGACCGCGGCGGCGCCCATGGCAAGCGAAGCAATCAGGATGAGCGGCGTGAGCTTCGAATTGATAAAAGCGCGCGCGAGTCTACCTGCTATCTGGGGTCTGCTCATTGCCGGATCTCCAGAGGAACACCATCCGTTACCTGCTCGGTGAGCTTGGCAATCATCCGCTCTCCCGGTTCGATGCCCGCGAGCAGTTCCACTCTCTCAGAATCGTATGGAGTCACCTTGACGAGCCGGAAGCGCGCTCTGGCGGAGCTGTCGATGACAAAGACACCGGTAAGTTGTCCACTCTCCCGCACGGCTTGGATGGGAACCAGGAGCGCCTGGCGGGTTCCTGTCGGAATCTGTACGGTGGCATAGCTGCCCGAGACCGCGGAAAAACCGGGGGGCAGATCCACTTTGAATTGGACGGTGTGGCTACCGGAAATGGAAAGCGGAATAATCTCCGAGATGCGACCCTGGACGTGGGGTTGGTCTTGGATTCGAACCCGGACCTCCAGGCCGCTGTGCAAGTGAGTTGAATCTGTGGTGGGCAGGCTGGCCAGGACCTGTGGCCGGAATGTCGATTCGAGCGTGATCAGCGGAACACCCGGGAAGATAGCGCTGCCGGGATCGATGTTGCGTTCGCTGACTCTTCCCGATGAAGGCGCCTTCACCACGGACCAGCCCACATAGACGTCGGCCCGGCGCAGTTGCGCATTGGCCTGCGCAATCCGGGCTTCGACCTGGTGCAGCCGGTCTTCAGCTGCCGCCACCATGGCTTCCTTCCCGGCGAGATCCGCTGCCGCCGCATCGCGGCGCGCACGCACTTCATCGAGTTCCTGAGGGGCGACGGAGCGGCTTTCTGCAAGCTTCTGATAACGGGCAAAGGTCCCGTTGGCCAGATCCATGGCAGCCTTCGCCGCGGTTCGCATGCTCTGAGCCACGACTGCCTCCTTACGAGCTTCGGCCAGAGCTGCCTGTGCCTCTTCGATGGAGGCCTGCGCGGCATCCTTCTGGCTGTCGGCGTCCCTTGCGTCGAGTGTAACCAGGACCTGTCCCGCGGTCACCGTATCGCCGGCATGCACTCTTACTTCCCGGACGAATCCGTTGATCTGCGAAGAGAGTACGACGCGGTCTCGAGCCTGCACGACGCCGGGAGCTTCCAGAATGGCGGGCACGGATTCGCTCCGTGCGGTAATGACTTCCACCCGAATGGATTTGACGGGGGCCACGGGTTGGGTCGGCCCGCCGCAGCCCGCAAACAAGAGCGTGACCGCTAAGATTGGGAGAGCCGGATGAATAGTTCGCATGATTGCGTCACTCCACAGAAAATCTTCCTTAGTGCACGGCACCAACATGGGTCGCGGCTGCCAGCTGCGACCTGCAGTCTTTCCAGGGTCAAGAGGGGCACCATCGGGCCGACGGCGCC
This sequence comes from Acidobacteriota bacterium, assembly GCA_049511215.1. Lineage (GTDB taxonomy): Bacteria > Acidobacteriota > UBA6911 > UBA6911 > UBA6911 > JAFNAG01. The sequence continues at coordinate 3,767 of JBEKYG010000265.1, forward strand.
CACTTCAAGGCTGAACTCACCTGATGGACGCGGAGTTAGGGCTCAGAATCCCGGCGGCGTATTCCATCCGCGCGAAACTGAGCCGCTGCTGATAGATTGCCTCGGCAAGGGCAGTGCGCGTGGCACTGCGCGCCGTCTCCGCGGACAACAGATCCGTCATAGTGGCCAGTCCCGCTTCATACCGGTTTCTGAGGATGCGCAGGCCTTCCTGAATCTGGGCCTCGGCTGCCTGCATCGCCAGCACTTGAGGTTCGGCAGAGCGTACCTGGATGAGAGCCTTGCGGACTTCCAGTTCCATTGCGGATTCCATCGCCTTTAGTTGACGTTGTTTCTGCTCCAGACGGGAACGAGCCGCATGCAGCAGGGCCGCATCACTGCCGCCCGCAAATACATTCCAGCGCAGGCTCACGCCTGCGATCCAGTTGCTGCCGCCGGCTTCCGTGAGAGACGGGTTGTCTGCCTCCCATGTCGCGAAGGCTCCCAGAGTTGGAAGAAATTGAGCCTTCTTGCCGCTCACCTCCAGTTCTGCCTGCCGAACTTCGACTTGAAGGCGCTGGTAGTCCGGGCGCTGGTTTCTAAGGGCGGCCAGCAAGGCATCCTCGGAGGGGAGCGGATAGCTGACGCGAGTCAGAGTCGCAGTCTCGCCAAACGGATGGTCGAGTGGTTCGCCCATGAGCCGGTTGAGTGACGCGCGTGCCATTTCGCCCCGGCCGCGCGCCTGAATCTCCTGCTGGCGGGCGGTCGCCAGATAAACTTGGCTGCGGAGCAGATCGGCCTCCACGGCAAGACCGCTTTCCACGCGGGACTGAGACTGTTTCACCAGGGCGTCCGCCGATTGCAGCGCCGCCTGAGCCGCCTCCAGAGTCTCATGAGCAAGGGAGACCGAGTAGTAGGCCTCGACAACCGCAAGCACGGTTTGCCTTAGATGATCTTCGTGTCCCAGATCCGTCAGCTCAATCCCCAGGTGCGCAGCCTCGATGCGCTGGCGCGTGCGGCCGAAATCCCAGATGTTCTGCTGAGCCAGAATGCGGGTCTGAAGGTTCTGCAGCGGGTCGGGCGTGTTCAAGGAAGAGAGGGCGAAGTCGGCGGCGGCAAAATGACGTTGGCTGAGCAGGGTGCCGAACACATAGACCGGATTGTCTCCGCCCAGCACCGATTGCTCGACGTCGAGCCGCGGCAGATACCCGGCCCGGCTGGCAGCCAGTTCCGATGTCGCCGCCGCGCGCGCGGGCGCGTCGATCGCCAGGTCAGGATTACTTTCGAGCGTTTTGCGCACCGCCTGCTCCAGCGTGAACTTTTCCTGGGCGGCGAGCCAGGATGAGCACGAGACAACGGCAAGCAGGGCCAGGATCAGGTTCTTGGCACGAAGCACGTTTTTCATGGTGTTATCTCGCAAGCAAGTGCTGTTAAGTCGAGTCTAAAAGCCCTTGGCCGAACCAATGGCGGAGGCCAGTTTCTCGCCCTGCTTCAACCTTTGATACAGGATCGAGCGCATGATCCGGCAAGCCTCGTGAATCTCGGGGTGCGTGAGCCTGTAGCTGACCTGGCGCCCATCCCGGATGGCACCCACGATTCCGACTTGCATGAGGATGGCCATATGCTTTGACAGGTTGGCCTTGGAGGTCTCCAGCTCCTGGAGCAGGGCTGCCGCGGACATCTCCTTCTTGTTGAGCAGGTCCACAATTTCAAGCCGCACCGAGTGGGCCATCGATTTGCAGATCTGGCATTGCATCTCGTAGATCTTTCTCGCCGCCTGCTTGTTTTTCATCATAATCGGTCTCCTTGTTTCTATGTTTCCAATATTCGAAACTATTATACATCCGCCCTGAGGTTTGTCAACAAGAAATCTCACTGGGGATTTCGGGGACAGTCACCATAACCCCCAAACTTTTTGAAAATGTTCCACATCAGTGTTGGTCCTGGGAGTTGGGGGGTTATGGTGACTGTCCCCGAAATCCCGTCCCTCTACCCTCAACGTGGGGGGCAAATCCGCGAGGAACTTCCCGTCGAGGAACTTCCCTTGACAGACTCGGGCGGAGAGGTCTAACGTATGAACTTTTTAATAATCATTATCATTAAGCCATGAAAAAAGCGGGGCCGCATCGAAAGATAATCAGTGAGCACTGTGAACGATGGACCATTCCCCGGGAAGAGATCTTTGGCCTCCTCATGCAGAGCCAGCAGCATCTGAGCGCCAAAGAGGTTTATGCTCTTCTCCACCCCTCGAACAGCGCTATCGGGATCGCGACGGTTTATCGGAGGCTCGATCTTCTGGAAAAGGCAGGGCTGCTGCGCAAGATCCAATGCCGGGACGGCCAACTGCGTTACGAATATAAGAGGGGCGATCAGTCCGATCACCACCACCATCTAATCTGCACGAATTGCGGAAAAATTTTGAACTACCGGGATTTCGAGAAGGAGGAACTCGATCTGGTGCGAAAAACCGAGGAAATCATGGAGAAAAAGTATGGCTTCCTCGTCAGGGACCACAATATCGAGTTTCTAGGACTCTGTAAGGAATGTCGGCCCGGAGGGCAGAAATTCCTAGCCAAATGAGCCGAGAGGCCGTCTTCGAAATGAAGCGGCGCGGTCACTTTGAGGCGGAAATCGAGACGATCTGCTTTGAGAACCCGGCCATCTTGAGGAAGCTCTCCTGGCTGCCCCGCCCGCGGCGGACGTCCACATGGCTGCGGATGGATCGGAACTGCAGCGCGTCGATATCCACAGGGCCAGGCAGCATCAGATGCTGCACAAGATGCAGTCGGTTTTCTCCATTCGGGATCCAATCCTGCCCGTGTTCTCGATGTTCATCGGTCCCATGTCCAGTTGAGCCGCAGTAACAGGTGCTCTCTTCGGCTATTTCTCAGGGAATAAGAACTCTTATTGACAAATCCGGCTTGAAGAGCTTATGGTAATACTGTATTAATAATCATTCTCATTATCACTAAGATGATACCCGAGTGAAGAGCAAACAGCCAGTGCGGCATCAAGAGCAGGTCAGAATGCTTTGCCGGCGCTGGACTGCGCCGCGTGAGGAGATTTTCAGACTCCTCGTGCAAAGGCGCCGGCAGCATCTCAGTGCCAAGGAGATCTATGTCCTGCTCCAACCTGCCGGCCATGATATTGGGATCGCGACCATTTACCGCACCCTCGACTTGTTGGACAAGGCTGGTCTGCTTCGCAA
>JBEKYG010000266.1:0-7348 GCA_049511215.1 Acidobacteriota bacterium
CCAGATATGTATCCACAGGACATCTGGTGTTTCTGAGGCAGGGCACGCTCATGGCGGTGCGATTTGATCCGGCCAGGCTGGAGGTCATCGGCCAACCGTCTCCCCTCGTGGAAAACGTCATGCAAGCCTTTGCTACCAACAGCGGCTACAATACGGGGGCTGGCCAGTTCAACGTTTCTGACTCAGGGGCGCTAATCTACGCAGCGGGCGGCATACTTCGGGATCTACAGAGTTCGCTCGTCTGGGTGGATCAGAAAGGGATAGAGCAGGCTGTCACGCCCTTGCAGTCATCGTTTGTCGCTCCGCGTCTTTCACCGGATGGCCAACGAATTACCTACGTAACTTCAGATCTCCTGACATACCCCCAAAAAGCCTAGGAATAAGCCAATTATTTCGGACATGGGTGCGGACCATAAACTGTCCGCTTTTTTTCGCGAGTGTGTTCCCGTTCCGCCAAAATCGAGCGTCCGCTTTTTTTCGCGAGTGTGTTCCCGTTCCGCCAAAATCGAGCAAAATCGCCGAGGCGGCGCCGAAAAAGCGGACAGGAATCATAGAGACCATGTCAGGAGTTCTGAAGTTGTAAATGTTATTTATTGACTCCGCCCAAGGCAGGAAAAGAGATTGACACAATCCTGGGTACCCAGTTAATCTCAGGGTCGGAATTCATGCAATCCATGCGACCCCGACTCTGTCGTGTGCCTGGGAGGTTAATGTGAGGTCGGCCCTTTTATTCCTGCTCCTGTTATTCGCTCAGGTGAGCCATGCACAGGAATCCGGCGTGCAATTGGCCCGGAAGAATGCAATTAATGCAACTAAACAATCAATCCTAGAGGAATGCCGGCGGGCCGCCAATGGAGACTGGAGCAAATGGCTTGCGTCTGTGAAACCGTATCGCGATGCTCTTAAGTCTATCTGCTATTCCTCGTGGCAGAATCCCAATCCATCTCGCTCGGACCCAAAACTCACCTATCCACTAATCTCCTGGGTTGATGATCCGGCTCAACTCGTGCATACCAATATGGCTCTCGGAATGATCGACATCGGAGAGGATATTGAAAAATATGCGGCGGAGAATCGATTGCTGCCGATTGCGATCGGGCTGACCCAGTGGTGTCGAGCACAAGGTATTGACCTCATCCTGGTCCCAGTCCCGACCAAACCGGAAGTGTACCCGGAAAAATTGGTCGCACAAAAGGAGCTCGTGCCGGCCGATCTTAATGTGATTCCGCACCTCAGACGCAAGCTCCTCGAGCTGCTCAATCACGACGTGGAGGTCATAGATCTTTATCCAGTCTTTATGCGAGCGCGAAAGGAGTCGAGCGAGCTGCTTTACATGACAGCGGATACGCACTGGCGTGAACGGCCCCAACGTCTCGCAGCCGCCGAAATAGCAGCAAGACTGAATCGCTATCCCTGGGTGGCTCAGGCACTCAAACGCCCGCGTCTCTATCAGGAAGTTGTCCGAGACTTTAAGGAGCCTGACAGCTTTGCGGATTATATTTCAGACGAGGCTCGAGCCCAGGTCGCCAAGTACCTTGCGGGAGCTTTCCACGACGTGGTTGCCGTTCCGCCGGGCAACGCGTCCGTCGTGTCCGACAGTTCGCCGCTCCTTATAACCGGCGACAGCTATGTCGATTTTGCTTACCCCTTGAGTGGTTGTCTCGTCGGACATGTCGCCCGGCTGATAAATCAACCTGTAAGCACTTCACAGACCGCGGGTAATTTGGTAGCGACTTTCCAGGACATATTTCGCGACCCCGACGTTTTGCAGCATAAGAAAGTGATAATTTGGATTATGAACGATGAGCCTTTCGGCTTCGATAAAATGTTCCCGGCGGAATTTAAGATCCCACCCCCTCCGGTTCGCCAGGCAAAGCGGGCAACACCTAAACTGTAATCGGGACGTTGTAAGTATCGCATTAGGTGATTCCATGTGAAGGTCGGCCGCCGTCAAGCACAAAGGAACGTGCCAGACCGTTTTTGGAAATGCCACGCCTGCCACTCGGAGAGCAGTATCGATTCAGGACAGTGCTGAGACATAGGTTCGGTCCATTCTTTATGGTGTTACCGCTCTCGAGCAGCTTATTATGAGCCGGCATGATGCGAATCACGCGGAATCGCCACGCCAGACAGAATTATCCGTGTCCGGAGCGGGCCGGGTGACTTTAATTGTTATGTGTTGGGTGTTCATATTTCTGATATCGGTGCTCCCGGTCACTCAAACCTTGTTGGAAATGTCGCGTGGCGAGGCGCCACAAGTTTTCTCCCTGTTCCGTCCGATTCAGCAAGCTTGGCAGCCCGCTCGTTCTGGCCAATGGAGTGCATCCTGGCGAGTTCTGAAGCCTTTATTTGACAGGCACTCCTTGAGCATTTACGAAAAGTCCCTGGAGCAGCATTCATTTGCCCGGCGTTTTTGGCAGCCGCGAGTGCAAGCCCTCTTGACCGGATGGTTGGGCGCGGGCAATGAAAAAGGTGTCCTGGGTCAGGATGGCTGGCTCTTTTACCAGCCTGGATTGGAGTACTTGACGGGCCCGAACTTTATCGATCCCAAGGCGCTGGCATTGCGTGCCAAGCTGATTTTGGACAGGCGGGGCGAAGACGCACCTCATCCTGATCCTCGCCCGGCGTTGCTGGCTTTACAGCATGATCTGGAGGGCGCGGGTATTCACCTGGTGGTTTTTCCCGCACCCGATAAGGCCATGCTTCAACCTGCGCAGCTCGCCCGGCGCATGGGGGGCCAGGAGGAAATCCCTGCCCCCAATAACCCTGGCTACGCCCGCTTCGTAGCTGACCTGCGCCGGGCGGGAGTGGATGTTTTCGATCCGGCGCCAGCTCGGGTGCGCCGCGACCAGATCCGCTTTCTCGCGCAAGACACTCACTGGACCCCTGATTACATGGATGAGATCGCGAGCCTGCTGGCAGACCACGCCAGGAACCGAGCTGTGTTGCCCCCACTGTCCGCGCCTCCAAGTTACTCTCTGCAAGCTGTGCAGGTCAGCCGCGTGGGGGACCTGGTGGATATGCTCGCGCTTCCCGAATCGCAGCGAATCTTTCTGCCCCAAACCGTGACCATCCAGCGCGTGATGGACAGCAGTACCGGCCAGGCCTGGAAATCCGACCCGGAGGCCGATGTGCTGCTACTGGGAGACAGCTATACCAACATCTATTCGAGTTCGTCCCTCGGATGGGGAACGGCTGCCGGCTTCGCCGAGCATCTCTCCTATCATTTGCGGCGGCCGCTGGATGTGCTGGCCATGAACGGCAGCGGCGCGACCGGAATCCGGCGTGAGCTGGCACGGCCGGAGAACCGGGAGCGCTTGGCTGGCAAGCGTATCGTCATCTATCAGTTTGCAATCCGCGATCTGGCAGTGGAGAATTGGGTTCCCATCCCGCTACAGATTCCCCGCGTGGCGCAGCAGGTGAAGGTGAAGAGCGCGGCAACTGCGGCGGTGATCGAGCCTATCCGGCCGAGCGCCAAGAACATGCCGCAGCAGCAGGGAAAGCCCCTTTCCGGCAACACTCCCCCCAGCGAGGCTCCTGTGGCCGTCACGCCACTTTCTGGCGCAAGACCTGCAGCCGGCACGGACATGGTCATTGTCGGTACGATTCAGAAACTTTCCTCTTTGCCGGAGCCATCCAGCGCCCCCTATCCAGACTGCCTGACCTTTGTGCTGATGCACGTGGAGAAGGTGGAGTCGGGTCAATACTCCGATGACACGTTGATTGCGGTCTTTTTGGGAATGAAGGGTAACAAATGGCTTGCTCCGGCCTATTACAAGCCAGGAGACCGGGTGCGGATGCACCTGGTTCCGATGAAGCAGGCACCGGAAGGGATACGCGCCACGCAGCGCGTGGATGAGCTGAATGATTACACCCATATTCTTTATTTTGTGGTTTCTGAAGAGAAGCTGTGAGAAATGCAGGCTAGAATCCCGAATATAAAAATGGGCTGAACGACTGCTGAAACATAACCATCAAAGCCAAAACGAACACAGCAAGCGCTATGGTGGCGCGCAGGGGTGTCAGGACAGCGGCAAACGTTTGAGTCGTGCGTCCCTGCCATACCACCATACCAGCCGCAGCCAGTGTTAGCAGGTAATACGGCCGGAATAGAATCGCGGAAACGAGCTTTGCCTGAGACGTTCCCCCGCCCAAGCCGATCATGCTTTCCAGGTAGTGCCCGGCGGCCCCCAGGCTATCAGATCGGAACACCACCCAGCCTAGCGTGATAAGCACAAAGGTAATTACTATCTTGACCGCCCTCGGCGTGCGTCGATACCAGGAAGTCTTGCCAATCGCCCGCTCAACTACGAGTGCCGCGCCTAGAAGGCCACCCCACACAATGAACGTCCAGGCTGCTCCGTGCCAGAGGCCGCACAGCAGCATGGTCACCATAGCCCCGGCAGCGTACGATGCAAGATCTTCGCGGCGTGCCGTCAGCTGGAACCGTTCCAGCCTTCTACCGCTGGCGTAGGCCACGGGTAGAAACAGATAGTCGCGAAACCACAACGATAGGGTCATGTGCCAGCGCCGCCAGAATTCGGTGATCGAGTGGGAGCGGTAGGGCGCATTGAAATTGAGCGGGAAGTCGAAGCCGAGCATGTGACCAACACCCACGGCCATGTCCGAGTAGCCAGAGAAATCGAAGTAGATCTGGAAAGTGAACGCCAGCGCCCCGACCCACGCGGAGAGTGCGTCGAGGGAGCCGGCGGCAAAAACGGTGTCGGCTATAGTGCCACAGGGGTTAGCGAACAGCACCTTCTTAGCCAGGCCGAGAGAAAAAAAAATGACCCCATGGCCAAAACGCTCCAGCGTCACCTTGCGCGCACGCATTTGCGGCTCGGCCTGTACCCAGCGCATGATCGGTCCCGCGGCGAGTTGCGGGAAAAGAGTTACAAAGCAGGCATAGTCAATGAAACTGCGGGTACCGCGAGCACGGCCGTAGTAGATATCGATCGAGCACGTCATCGATTTGAAGGTGTAAAAACTGATCCCGAGCGGGAGAATCACGTGAAATCCGTGGCCCAACCGCAGGGCATCGAGCCCGAACAAGGAAAGGACAGCATTGAGGTTCTCGACACCAAAATTGAAGTACTTGAAAAAACCCAGCAAGGATAAGTCACTTATCAAAGAGACAAGAAGCGCCGCCCGTTGCAGGCGGCTCCGAGGTTGGTCCGCCGCGAGCAGAGGAACCTCCCCGCTCCGATTTCGGCCAAGCGCGCCGGTCATCACGAGGCCGCAGATGAAGTCAACCGTGACGGTAAACAGGATGAGACCGACGAAATACGGGTTGCTCCAGGCGTAGAAAACGAGGCTCGCCAGGAGCAGAACCAAGTTGCGGTGCCGTTGCGGCGCAAGCCAGTGAATGGCCAGCGTCAGGGGCAGGAAATAGAAAAGGAAGATCTGCGCACTTAAACTCATCGACGACGGCACCAACCTCCCTGAGGGGCTAACGAGCGCGGACTATATCGCCAAAGGATGTTATTGTCAATTTGTGCCACGGAACCTCTCGGGATCGACGAAGGTTTCGTCATACTTCTCTTTGCCATATATTCGGGAGCCGCAGCCGTGAACGCCTCTCCGCACAAACTGTAGTAGCCGCAATAGTGCGCGACCTGCTGCCCTTTGTCCGGGATATGAGCGGTCAGGGGCCAGGGCATCCAGGGGGGAGAAGCGCTGCGGCGCTGGGGCCGGCATGTTCGAGTGCGAGGAGGGGCGCGGCTGGTAGGTGGCGATGCCGGCGTCTTGGTCGTAGTGGAGCCGGGCGAGAGAAAACGAGGCGTGAAGGCAGCAAAGTTCTGAGTTGCTGCATGTCGTGATTAGCCAATCGGTTGAAGGTGGGGGTTTTCCGCAACGGTACATGGTTTCTTGACCTAAACGGCAATGCGCAGTAGAATCGTGCTGTCGCCGACAGGATCGGATTCTTCGGGCATGCAGGCCATGCCCCCGTCATAGACGACCGGGATGCATCCGGCAGAACAAAGATCGGTGTGTTCCGAAGTGGTGCCTGGTACCTCGACGTGAACGGAAATGCGCAGTGGGACGGATCAATAATGGATCTTGTTGGATTATTCGGACAGACCTGGCGATGTCCCCACTGTCGGCCATTGGCGCTGACCTCTTTACCACCTTGTGCCCAGAGTTGGCAAGCAAGGCAAGCTAGACAAGTTTCCGCCGCAAAACTCATTTTTTGATTTTGGTGCAGCCGAGCCCCGAAGGGGGAAGAAAATTGCCGGGGGCGTGAGCCCTCGGAAATCGTCAGAGGTGAAAAGAGCACTGGGGCGAGACACCTGTTCCAGCACGACTTTTGTGTCGCCCCTGAAATGCACAACAGTGCTAAGGAGAGCTTGTGACCAATTCGTGTAGATCATCGAAGGGTTTTATCTGTTTCACGATCATTATCGCCGCGGTACTGGTAACAGTCGTATGTGGTGGCCAGAGCAAACAGAAGCGCCCGCATATCGGTGTTTTCAGGGACGGGGAATGGTACGTGGATATGAACAATAACGGGTCCTGGGAATCGTCGGGAGATGAAATGTTTGTTTTTGGAGGCCCGCGCGATCAGCCTGTCGTAGGAGATTGGGACGGTTCGGGGTCCGATAAACCCGGAGTGTTCAGAGACGGCGCGTGGTCTCTGGATTACAACGGCAATCATAAGTGGGATGGTTCCTCAAGCGACCGCTCTTATCGGTTCGGCCAGCCTGGCGACATCCCGATCGTCGGCGATTGGGATGGTTCGGGAAAAACCAAGATCGGCGTTTTCCGTAATGGCACATGGTACCTGGATTACAACGGCAACGGCATCTGGGGCAGTCCTGTACTCGCCCGGTCTTATCAGTTCGGCGTACAGGGTGACACTCCAGTCGTCGGTGATTGGGATGGTTCCGGAAAAGTCAAGCTGGGCGTCTACAGAAGAGGGGCCTGGCTTTTGGATTACAACGGCAATGGGACATGGGACAATCCTCCCATAGACCGGATATATAATTTCGGGTACCCAAGTGACAATCCCATTGTGGCAGATTGGAACGGCTCCGGAGGCACGAAGATTGGCATATTCCGAAATGGGGACTGGTATCTGGACCTTCAAGGAAACGGTAAAATTCCGAGTAATAGGAATTACTCCTTCAGAGGCGCTAAAGACATACCCGTGGTTTTTAGCCGGTAATCACTGATCCACGGCGGCATTGACCATGGGAAATTCGGGTACAGGCGCCATAACCTCGAAATTCAGAGCTCCTGACATGGTCGAGAAGCAATCTGTCCCAATCCGGGGTCGGAATCGGTATCGGAATCGCTATCGATTCGGTTTCCCTACGATTCCGATGCCGATTCCGACCCCGACCCGGAG
>JBEKYG010000267.1:0-6948 GCA_049511215.1 Acidobacteriota bacterium
GGCCACCTGTCCGGATAGCCGACTATTCGTCCAAGTGACCGCAGGCAATCGGCGGCGAGCCTTCAACAAAGATTTTCTGAAATAAAACAGCTCGTTGCGAAACTACATGGCTGCACGGCTCAGCACACTCGCGCGGACCTGATTCGAGCGCTGCTGGAGGGTTTTGCTGCAGCCAGAAAGATTGTCTGGACATCATCGACCAGATGGGCGTGCCGGTGAACACCGTCCGTTTGTCGGGCGGCGGCGCCAAGAGCGCGTTCTGGCGCCAATTGTTCGCCGACGTGCTTTCGAAGCGCGTGGTAGCGCTAGCCTCCCAGGAAGGCTTGGCCCATGGCGCAGGAATCCTGGCGCTGGCGGGCACGGGAGTCTACTCCTCGGTGCCGGAGGCTTGCCGCGCGGTCATCCGTGAGGTCGACACGATCATGCCCCGGCCGCACAAGTCACAACTGTACCGCCGGGGCCATGAAGTCTATCGCGCGCCCTACCCCAGGCTGCGGCACATCTACGGGTTTATCGAGAATCTAAGATAAGAGGGCACATCGGCGGTGTGCCCCTATTTGTAGGTCTTGGAGACTCCGGTGCGGCCGTTGGTGACGGTGAACGAGCCGCTCTGCTCGGCCGACACCTTGATATACTTGCCGTCCGGCGAGTCATGCAGGTTGGCGAGGAACTCGTCGGTCGGGTTGTCATAGGGCGCATTGGCCGACCAATGCTCCTGGTAGAGGGCCTGCATGCCGGGCGCGGACTTGATGGTCTTGATCACCTGAGCCGCGCCGATCTTCCTCTCGCCGTTGTTCATGATGGCTACCTTGGCATTGAGCGCCTTGACCAGCGCCGGCGAGTTGGAGATGTCGTTGCCGTGATGGCTGACCATGAACAGATCGACCGAACCGATGGGGTTGTTAGGACACATCAGGGCGATTTCCTTGTTCCAGGTCAGGTCGGCGAGATCCAGCATCCGGAACTTGCCGAAAGTGAACAGCAGGCCGACGGCGTTGGCGTTCTCCGAGGTGTCCTCGTTGACTTCGGCCCACGTCATGGGCTTGGTTTCGGCGCAGAACCTATTCGGGGCACCCGCTCCCTGGAGGGGAGTCTTGAGCGCCACTCCGGCGGATGTCACAACCAGAACGTCGACGCCCGCGAACGGAATCTTGTCGCCAGGCTTGACGACCATGTGCTTGGCTTTGACGACCAGAGCATCGTAGGCCTTCACCGATGCCACGGTGCGCTCGTCGTCGACCGCGGCTGGGCCATGGTCGACAAAGGTCACCACCGGGATCTTGGCCACGACGGAGGTCACGTTGCCCACGTGGTCCACGTCGTAGTGGGTGGTCACCAGGACGTCGAGCTTTTTCACGCCCGCGACATTGGCGGCTTCCACGATGCGGTTGGTGTCGCGGTCGTTATTGGTAGGGAAGCCGGTGTCAAGCAGCATACTCTGGCCGGAGGGGGAAACGATGAGCAGCGCTTTGCCGCCCTCCGTATCCACCACGTACATATCAAGGGTCTTCGCGGCCGGCAAGACTAGCGAGAGAGCAGAAAGAAGGAACACGACTAGCAGAAATCTCTTCATGGCGAGATGGTAACAACTCGCGCCCGGCAATTCAACGAGTGGCGAGGCAGCCAGCAGCGCTTGCCCTTCTTGGAAGTCCGGTTTTTCAATGCCCAAAATAAGGAGGACCTCACGTTCGATATGCACAGGGGTTCCTCCAACCCCGTTCGAAACTCTGAGTGGCCTTAAGAGAAACGTCCACAATCTGTGCCATTTCGCGTTGCGTTTTCCCCAAATGTCGTCGAATCTCTGCAAATTCTTTCTTCTTCATCCGGGCCTTTCCCCCCGTATAATTTTCCATTATACCACAACGGGGTACTCGAAGGATCCGTGCCGTCCCCAATGCAGCTGGGTGTGGCTACCCCATCAAATACTGGGAGCCACATTGTCCCGAAGTCCCGACCTGGGAAACGTGGGCTGGCGCACGGTGGTCACCGCAACATGTCCTCGAACGCCGTTGCGGAACTGCGAAGTAGGACAGGTCACTTGTCCGATCCTATGCCGACTACTCAGCCATGTGACCGGCAGCAACCGCTACGTAGCTTCGCAACGGCAATTTGCGGGAGATGGGGCCAACATATGAGCTTAGTGTGCAAATGCCATGGCCAGGACTTTGATCTAATATAAGATTCGCACTTCCCCCTGATGGGAGATCTTAGTCTCACTTCCCGCTTTGCACCCTCGCCTTCACCTCCTCGAGCCAATTCAGCACGAGGTGAATCTGTGTGACGGGCGGCAAACGAGGAGAAGGAACCGCCTGGGTCACGAAGAAGCGGCCATCAGGAGCAACATCGTACCCAGGGAATGGATTGCTATAAAAGCGAAGGTCGGTGTCTTTGAAGCGGAACAGCCGCTCTGGCGGGCCGAAAGGCCTGGCGGCATCGGCGCGCACCGCGACCGCCATCATGTCACGCCAGCCCTCACTGTCAGCGGGACTGAGAAAAAACAACTCCTTGCCATTCGGATGCCATACGGGGTTATCCCCACCACCAGGCGATACCGTTTCTATCGGGCCTGGTCCTGGATATGGTTGGACGAGGACCTCGTAACGCCCGGATCTGTCCGATCCATATGCGAGCCAGTGACCGTCCGGCGATAACGCAGGCCAACATTCGCGAGTCGGCGATTTCACAATCGGGCGAGGACCGGCTGCGCCGCCGATGCTGGCCAGTATCCAGATATCATATTCTTTCACGCCGATCAGTTCCTTTCGATCCGGCGTCCAGCTGCCAGGTTCACCGGTATCCGCGAGCTTCTCGGGCGATGCGCTGTCGTCGGCGGCTTGCCACACAACTTCACGAATCCCGTCGGGCCTGATCCAACCGAACGTGAGGCGCTTCCCATCCACGGTCCACGACCTGTTGCCGCTGACTTCGTTTCCGCCACCTAGCTTTGTTATAAGGCTTCCTCGCTCAATGTCGTACACCCAGATTTCACGCTCGGTAAGGGCGTACACGCTATCCGCGATCCGGCGCCCGCCAGGGTCCACTCGAACGTTCATTCCATAGCTCTTGACCGGCGTTGCCAATGGAAGAACGTCGCCGTGGCGATTGACCGTCACAATACGGGCATCGGGCCATCCGGCTTGCTGTCCTGTCACATAGGCAAGAGTGCCCGTGGATGATACGCTGAACTGGCCCGCGCCGGTCACATTGGCCGGAGCTGTGTCTGCCAGGGCTTGGATCACGTGCTCTACCAGCGTGATCGCGTCGCCACGCACCTCTAGTCGGTCCACATCAAATGGCACCGCCATGAGATTTCCCCGTCGCAGGAACACCAGGTAGCCGGACACATAGCGCGCGTCGACGGCGTCTTTTAGGAGTTCCTTCCGAGCGCCGTTGTCGACAGTCTGAGCGAATACTCGATCACCGCTCCAGCTATAGGCTCTTCTCCTGGCGGTATAGAGGAATGCGTTATTCCCGGGTAACCACTGGGGCAGGATGTGAGCGGTCTCATCCAGCTGCACTTCTGTCGCCGGCTTTGGCGGGTTGCCCGATGTCACCAGCGACACACTGCGAATGCCGGTCCTTTCGATGAGACCTTCTATCTGTGGTCCGATCAGAAGTCCCGAGGCACTCCATGACATCCCGATTGGCTGGCTTTTCATCCCATCGACCAAGATGTCAACCGCTCCACCCTGGACGGGCACCTTCCTGATCGCGCCATCCGCCCAAAAGGCAAGCCATTGGCCATCGGGGGACACAACTGGGATCTGGGCGCCCTCGGTGCCGGGTAACGGGCGCGCCTCTTCCGAGTTGAGCGCACGCACGTAGAGCTGCTGCACGCCGCCTCGCCGGCCGACAAATACCAGAGTCCGTCCATCCGGGGTCCAGGCCAGGGCGGTGCGAGATCCGCCCGGGATAGCGGTAGGAGCCGTTGTCCACGAGTATCCGCCCGCGTTGAGTTCCTCGGCTGGGGCGACACCAAGCAGCGAACGCACGACGCCGACGCCGGGTGTCGTTAATGTCGCCTGCAATCGCCACATAATTGTGCCGGCGACGGCCATACCGATCACAAGAGTCGCGCCCGCAAGCACGAGCGCGCTCTTCCGCGTCCAGAAACCGGCCGCCAACGTGGCCTGCGGGGTGGGAGAGGGCTCTAAGACCGATGCTGACGTCTGCGCCGCCTCGATTTCGAGCCGCGCATCGGCGATATCGCGCAGCCGCTGCTTGCGGTCCTTCGCGAGGCAGCGTTGTAAGAGTTGTCGGACTGGCACGGGCGTGTCCGGGGGCAGTGCTGCCCAGTCTGGCTGCGACTTGACGACGGCGGCTAGAAGGTCCGTTACAGTGTCACCGGAGAAACAGGACCTCCCGGTGAGCAGTTCAAACAGGATGATTCCGAATGCCCAGATGTCTGCGCGCTTGTCTACGGCTCCGCCTCGTGCCTGCTCAGGACTCATGTATGCAGCCGTTCCCAGGATGACACCAGCGCGCGTCATCTCCGCTGTAATGGTCGGCGAATGCGACATTTCTACAGTCGCCGGCTGATCATGCAGAGCACGGGCTAATCCAAAATCCAGTATCTTGACATCACCTTCGGGCGTGACCTTCACGTTTGCCGGCTTCAGGTCGCGATGGATGATCCATTTTTCATGGGCTGCTTCGAGTCCTTCCGCAATCTGGCGGCAGAGCTGCAGCGACTCATCAACCGGAAGGGGGCCATCGGCAATTCGCTGAGCCAGTGTGTCGCCTTGCACAAATTCCATTGCAAGAAAGCGCTTCCCATCGGCATGCTCCATACCATAGATCGCAGCAATTTTCGGGTGATTCAGCGACGCCAGTAGCTTGGCCTCGCGCTCGAGCCGGGCCAGCCGTTCGGGATCGACGGAGAAAATGTCGGGCAGGAACTTGAGGGCGACTTTGCGATCCAGGGAGGTGTCGTGAGCCAGGAAAACCTCACCCATTCCTCCTTGTCCCAGCTTTTCGATGATTCGGTAATGCGAAATGGTCTGTCCGATCTCGGGCATGCAAGCCTCCGTAAAGGCGATACGCCCACTGCAATGACATCAACTGGAATGGCCGCCATTATAAGTTGGATCGAGCCGCCCGCGGTAGCCGAATCCGCGGCACTTGCCGGAATTGCGGGCACTTTCGACAGGCACGTTCCCCGGGAGCGAATTTGTGGGAAATTGGATTGGATGACCAGCCACTTGGACGAGATACGCGCGAACCGGAAACATGGCACCTGACTCCATCCTAAAGTCCCGTTCGAGGAAACGTCCCCACGAGGCCGCCCCGCGATAGCCCTACATCCTCGAAGGCCGTTTGGATTGTTTGTGGTGGCCATGATACGATAGTCCAACACGCGATGACTCTTTCACCGGAAGAGCGGTTTGGACCCTACACATTGATATCGCCCCTTGGCGAAGGCTGCATGGGCGAAGTGTGGAAAGCGCGCGACACGCGGCTGGATCGCACGGTTGCGTTGAAGGTATCCAAGGCCGACTTCAATGAGCGGTTCGAGCGTGAGGCGCGAGCGATAGCGGCGCTCAATCATCCGAACATCTGCACGTCATATGATGTGGGCCCGAACTACCTGGTGATGGAGCCGATCGAGGGCGAGCCCTTGCGGGGTCCGCTGCCTTCGTCGCTTCTGGCAACGGGAAAACTGGGCTGTGAGTCAGGCCACCAGATGGCTCGCCCGCGCAGCTGCTTCCCGGAACCGAAGGTGCTGCATATCCCTTCTGGTCCCCGGACAATAAGTCCATTGCCGTTTTCACGACAGGCAAGTTACAGCGAGTTGAGATCACCAGGGTGGAGCGCCGCTGACGATCTGCGACGTCGCCGGGGCACGTGGCGGAGCATGGACGAGCGACCGCCGCATCCTGTTTGGATCACTGGCGGCCGGCTTGTTCGAGGTCCCTGACTCGGGCGGAACACCGTCATCGCTGACGATCCGGAATCCGCCGGTCAAGCGCGGCAGGGAGACGGTCTCGCGAATTCACTCAGACCTGCTCGAAATCATTACTAATAGGGCTTTCTATTTTACTTCACAAGGAGAAAGCGACTGGCTGCCAGGTTGGACAAATGCCTCTGGCTTCGGCACGTCTGTCTGTAGCACAATGTGCATCCAACCTCAGTGCAACGGAGGTAGCTGCCTGATGAATTTAGCCTTGGTTGTTGCCGCCTGTTTTTATACAACCGGATTCGGCACTCTTTATGCCCAAACGCTCGAGGTCCTCCCTGATCGTCTGCTGATGGATGAACCGGCTGCCATTCGTGCGCATGGATTACAGCCAAACGAACACGTGATGATCGGAGCTGAGTTGTCCGATGGTGCCGGCGTCCGTTGGACATCTCAGGCCGAATTTATCGCCGACGCCGACGGAACGGTGGATGTATCGAAGCAGGCTCCAGCGGCAGGCTCATACAAAGAGGTTTCGGCAATGGGCTTGATATGGTCCATGATGCCGACTGAAAAAAAAGTAACCCGGTATCAACCGCCGCGCGACTTGGGCCCGCAGACTATTGAGCTAAAGCTGATGAGGCAGGGCAAGCAGGTTTCGAGTGCGCGGCTCGTGCAGATGATGATCGGCGAAGGCGTCCAGAGGGTAGTGGTGCGCGAGGAAGGTCTCCACGGCGTGCTCTTTATACCCGACACAAAGAACCGTTATCCAGGCGTGCTGGTGGTTGGAGGCTCGGAGGGCGGCGTCCCCGTGCGACAGGCAGCCTGGTTGGCCTCGCGCGGGTTTGTTGCGCTCGCTCTGGCTTACTTTCGCTATGAAGATCTGCCCGCAAGGCTCGAAGCCATTCCGCTGGAGTACTTCCAGCGTGCGCTGACCTGGATGCTGACCCGGCCGGAGGTGGCGGGCAATCGGCTTGCGGTCGTAGGTGCTTCGCGGGGCGGCGAACTCGCGTTGCAGTTGGGATCCATGTTTCCGCAGATCGGAGCCGTAG
>JBEKYG010000268.1:0-6944 GCA_049511215.1 Acidobacteriota bacterium
CCTGCCGGTACTACCGGCGAAAAGGTCACCAGACCCATGGCCAGTTCCTTGATCTCCACGATACTCGACCTCACGAAGTACCTCATGAAAGCGCCTGAGCCGGCCAGCCCGAGGAGCAGGAAGAGAGCAAAGTAGTCGGTAAAGAGGGAGATGTACGACGACGCGCAGTTCGCGCGCGTCGCGATCAAGCACGCCGAAGCTGCCCGGAAGCTGGGGGTCAAGAAAATCGTCCTCGGCGAGTGCGGGCACGCGCACAAGTCGCTCGCAGTTGTCGCCGACCGCGTCCTGACCGCAGACTTGAACATCCCGCGCGAGAGCGCTATGACGCTGCTGCGCGACATCGTCATGAACGATCGCATCAAGCTCGACCCCGGTCGTAACGACTTCCCGGTCACACTTCACGATCCCTGCAACCTGGTGCGGCTCATGGGCGTGGTCGAACCGCAGCGTGAAATTGTGCGCAAGCTCTGCCCGCGGTTCAGAGAGATGGAGCCCCACGGCGTGGACAATTACTGTTGCGGCGGCGGGAGCGGTTTCGCCATTATGAGCGGCAACAATTTCCCCGACTGGCGCTTCCATGTGGCCGGCCGCAAAAAACTCGCACAGATCCTGAACGCTTTTAGCGACTGCATGGATCCGTCCATCCCGAAATACCTGTGCGCCCCTTGCAGCAATTGCAAGGGACAATTCCGCGACATGCTTGCCTACTACAATCTATGGGAGAAACAGAAAATACTGTACGGCGGCCTCGCCGAGCTGATCGTCAACGCCATGGCCGACGTAAAGCCTGGATTTATCGAATGGGAATGGCACTGAACTCGATTCAATCTCAAGAACTGGATTCCGGGAAGGATGTCGTGTCATTCGCCAAAACCCCGGCCGCGTTGAAACGATGGATCTGGGGCTATCTCGCGGACGCCTTCGCTTATTCCAAAAAACACTAAAATATTCAACACAAGAATTCGCAGTTGGTATAAAATGCGCCCAATTGGTCCGGTTGAGATCTCGGGTGTTTGCGGGGGAAGTTGAATTACAACATTTAAGTTGGACCCCCTCATAGCCGGACTCCAATCCGAAAACGATGGGATTCGGGATGTTCCGCCAAGCAGGTAGTCCTATGGTGGTTTTTGCCAATAAAGGACTGTTCCATTGCCTTCCCGGCAAGGCTCGGAATTGAACAAATGACGACTCTCAACAGAACCGAACCCGGCTTGCTGTCCGAGATTCGCCGTTGCGGGACGTTCGATGCCGCGGGCTGTTTCAATTGCGGCAGCTGCACCGTGGTGTGCGACCTGACGTTTCCCACTGCGCCGTTCCCACGCCGAACCATGCAGTACGCCCTTCTGGGGCTGAAGGGGAAACTGCGGGAAAGCTTAGAACCATGGCTTTGCCACGATTGCGGGGACTGCTCGACCACGTGTCCCCGAGGGGCCGAACCCCGGGAATCGATGATGACCCTGAGAAGGTGGCTTTCCGCTCAGTATGACTGGACGGGACTCTCGGCCAAAATCTACCGGTCGAAAGCCTGGGAGATCGGAGCGCTGGCATTCGCAGCCGCCTTGTTTCTAGCCCTGGTAGTTTACTATCACGTCTGGGAGGTGGGGCTGCCCTTGACCGATTTCGCTCAAACCCCCATGGGCCTGGAACACATGTTCGGCATCATCACAACCTTCACGCGCGTAGTGTTTTTACTCCCGCTCATACTGCTGCTGACGTTTGCCCTGCGCATGTATTTCTTTACCAGGAAAACGGCCGACGCCCGAAAGATCCCATTCAGGTTTTATTTATCTCAAGCTAAATATTTCGTTAGCCAATTATTTCTTCAGCGGCGCATGGAAGAGTGTCCTCAGGAAATCAACAAGAAACGGTGGACGATGCATTTCATCCTGATCGCGAGCATTTTTTTGATGGTGTTTATTAAGTTCTTTTTTTTGAGTTGGTTCCAGACGGACACTGTTCACCCGTTCTATCATCCCCAGCGGTGGCTGGGGTATCTGGCCGCGGCAGGCCTTCTGTACGCGTCGGGCGGTATTTTCTGGGGCCGCATTCGAAAAAAGGAGGAGATGTACAAGTTTTCGGAGTTTTCGGACTGGACCTTCCCGACCCTGCTCCTGCTGACTGCCTTGACGGGGCTGGGAGTTCATATCACGCGCCTTAGCGGACTGGAGTTGGCGGCTCATTATGCCTACGCGGCACACCTGATGGTGGTTGTGGCCATGGTGCTGGTGGAACTTCCCTTCGGCCGGTGGTCCCACATGATCTATCGCCCCTTGGCCCTGTTTTTCCAGGCGGTGAGGGATGAAGCGTTGAAGGCTGAGAAGACGGTAGAGGAGAAGGCCGCATGAGTGAACAGCCGGAGGTGAAGAAAGTCGGCGCCGCCGTGGTCGTGGGCGGTGGGATTGGCGGGATGCAGGCCGCCCTGGATCTGGCGGAATCGGGGATCAAGGTCTATATGGTGGAGAACAAGCCCTCCATCGGCGGCGTCATGTCACAGTTGGACAAGACCTTCCCCACCAACGACTGTTCGATGTGCACCATGGCTCCCCGGCTGGTGGCGATCGGCCGGCACAAAGACATTGAGATCATCAGCACGGCCGACATCCAGGCTGTGAGCGGGCATCCGGGGAATTTCAAGGTCACCCTGAACAAGCGGGCGCGGTATGTGGATGAGGAGAAGTGCACGGGATGCGGCACCTGCGTTTCAAACTGTCCCACCCGCAACAGCGTTCAGCCTCTCGAGATGACGCCCGTCGTCCTCGATCCCCAGTTCAAGGACACGGTCGCGGAGATCATCGCAAGCAACCGGAAGCGGGAAGGTCCGTTGATGCCGATCCTGCAGGAAATCAACGCCGCCTTCAATTATCTTCCCGAGCCGGTACTTCGCTATGTTGCCCAGGAGACAGGTTATTCCCTGACCCATATCCTGAAGATCGCAACCTTCTACAGCGCCTTCAGCATCACGCCCCGCGGCAAGCACATCATCAACGTCTGCATGGGAACCGCCTGTTACGTGCGGGGCAGCGAACGGCTGATGGAGCGGTTCAGCGAGAGGCTGGGAATTGAATCCGGACAGACCACCCAGGACATGCAGTTCACGCTGAAGGCCGTCCGGTGCATCGGGTGCTGCGGACTCGCCCCGGCCGTTATGGTCGGAGATGACGTCCATGGAAAACTCAGTACCAGCGAGGCAGCGAAAGTTATCGATAAATACTGGACTGCATAATATGCAAAAACTCACCATCGACGAGCTGAAAAAGATCAGAGAAGCGGCTAGGAAGGATATTTATCTTCGGGATGGGGAGTTCCGGGGGAAGATCATCGTTCACACGGGAACCTGCGGCATCGCCGCCGGCGCCCGCGATGTCGTTTCCGCATTTATGCAGGAACTGAATACCAGCGGCCGGCGGGACATCATCATCACCACAACCGGTTGCGCGGGTCTCTGCTCCCGTGAGCCGATGGCCACCGTGGAACTCCGCGACGCCGCTCCCGTCCGATATGGTGATTTGGACTCCGAAAAAGTCCGGCGGATTTTCAGAGAGCACGTGCAGGGGGGCCTCATCGTTCAGGACGTTGCCATTGGCATAGGTTCGGAGAGGGGATGATGAGAGTATGGCGACACGAAGAATCGAATTGATGCTCTGCTCCGGCACCGGCTGCGTGGCCGGAGGGTCATACCGTATCAAGGACGCCCTCGAAGAGGAGATTTGCAAGCACGGGATTCAGAATGAGGTCTCCGTGGTGATCACCGGATGCAACGGCTTCTGTGGCCAAGGCCCGCTCATGGCGGTGCAACCGGACGGCATCTTCTACGGCTGGCTTAAGCAGGAAGACATCCCCTTCCTTGTTGAGGAGCATTTCCTCAAGGGGAGGCCGGCTAAGAAGCTGATATTCGTGCCCCCGGAAAAAAAGGAGCCCATTCCGTTGCTTCAGAACATCCAGTTCTTTCAGAAGCAGCGACTCATCGTCCTGCGGAACAAAGGAATCATCGATCCGGAGCGCATCGAGGAGTACATCGCCCGGGACGGGTATACCGCCTTGGAAAAAGTCCTTTCGTCCATGAAACCGGAGGAAGTGATCGATGAGATCCTTCGGTCGGGATTGCGGGGGCGTGGGGGAGCCGGATTTCCTACCGGTGCAAAGTGGAAGATCTGCCGGGGGGAGAAGAAGACTCCCAAGTACATCATTTGCAACTGCGACGAAGGCGATCCCGGGGCCTATATGGACCGGAGCGTGTTCGAAACCGATCCCCATACCGTGATCGAAGGGATGACCATCGCAGCTTATGCCATTGGGGCCAGGCGTGGATACATTTACGCCCGCTCGGAGTATCCGCTGGCGATTAAGAGGATGAAGACGGCTTTGGATCAGGCCCGAGACTACAGCCTGTTGGGGGAAAAGATCCTCAGCTCGGAGTTCTCTTTCGACATCGAAATCCGTGAGGGTTCCGGCGCTTTTGTCTGTGGAGAGGAGACATCGCTCATTCACTCCATCTCCGGGAAAAGCCCGGAGCCGCGGCAGCGTCCGCCATTCCCGGCCCAAGTGGGAATCTGGGATTGCCCCACGGTGATCAACAACGTGGAAACGCTGGCCAACGTCCCCGTCATCATCACACGAGGCGCCGGCTGGTTTGCCGGCCTCGGGACTCAAACCAGCAAGGGGACGAAGATCTTCTCTCTGGTGGGCAAGATCAACAATACCGGTCTCATCGAGGTGCCCATGGGAATCTCGCTCCGTGAGATCGTGTTCGACATCGGGGGCGGCATTCCCGGGAACAAGAAATTCAAGGCTGTGCAAACCGGCGGCCCGTCCGGCGGATGCATTCCGGCCCAGCTTATGGATCTTCCCATCGACTATGAAAGCCTGGCGGGGGCCGGGTCCATGATGGGATCGGGCGGAATGATCGTTATGGATGAGGACACCTGCATGGTGAACATCTCCAAATTCTTCACCCAGTTCACCAACGACGAGTCCTGCGGCAAGTGCTCCACGTGCCGGGAAGGGAGCGAGGCGCTGCTCGAGGTCCTTACCCGGATCTCCGATGGGGAGGGGCGGGAAGGGGATCTGGAGTTCCTGGAGGAGCTGGGAATGGCCATCAAGGACGCCTCGATGTGCGGCCTGGGCACCACTCTGCCGAATCCGGTGCTCTCAACCATGCGCTATTTCCGGGACGAGTATGAGGCCCACATCAAGGAAAAACGCTGTCCCGCCCTGGTGTGCAGGAATCTCATCAAGTATTTCATCCTTCCGGAAAAGTGCGTGGGCTGCCTGATGTGCCGGAAGAATTGTCCCGTTGAGGCCATTCAGGGGGAACTCAAGCACATTCACGTCATCGACCAGGTCAAGTGCTCGAAGTGCGGGGCCTGTCTGGAGGTGTGTCCCGTGAAGATTTCGGCCGTGGTGAAAGCATCAGGAGAGGAAGCCCGAAATCTCAAGTCGCTCGACATGCCCATTGCCGTTGTGGAGTTCAAAAAACAGATGAAGGCGCAAAAAGAGGTTTGAGATGCCGATCCTCTCCATCAACAATCAGCCGGTCGAGGTGAACGAGGAGGTCACCCTCCTGGGGGCTATTGAGAAAACAGGAGTGAAGGTGCCCACCCTCTGCCACCACAAGGCCTTGACTCCTTACGGATCCTGCCGCCTGTGCGTCGTGGAGATCCACAGGCCGGACCGGGCCCCTTTCCTCCAGGCATCCTGCTCCTATCCCGCGCTGGACGGAGTGAGCGTCTTTACCGACACGGACCGGGTCAAGCGCGCCCGGAAAATCGCCGCGGAACTCCTGCTGGCCCGCTGTCCTGACTCGGCCGCTATCCAGAGAATCGCCTATGAGTATGGCGTCGTGGAGCCTCGCATCAAGAAGAAGTTCGACGACTGCATCTACTGCGGCCTATGTGTCCGGATGTGCCAGGAACGCATGGGGAGAAGCGCGATCGGGTTTACGGGGAGAGGGCCCCGCAAGAAGCTGGAGTCCCCCTTCCGCAAGCACAATAAGATGTGTTGGACCTGCGGGGCCTGCGATTTCATCTGCCCCGTGGGGAAAAAGGTCACGGACCTCACGACCGGCAAGGATTTCATCCCTCTCCCCAACACCCACAATATAGGACTGGACCGGCGGCCGGCGGCTTATGTTCTCTATCCCCAAGCCGTGCCCAACAAGGCGACCCTGGATCCCCAGGCCTGCATCCGTTTGAATCATGACGCCTGCGGGATCTGTGAGGTGCTATGCGAAGCCAAGGCCATCGATTTCCGGCAGAAGGACCGGACAATTGAAATCGAAGCCGGCGCCATCATTCTCTCTCCCGGCTTTGAAGTTTTTGATGCCACGTTGAAAGAGGGTCTCGGCTACGGACGGTACCCGAATGTGATCAATTCCATCCAATTAGAGCGCATCCTGTCCCCCTCCGGGCCTTATAGCGGCAGCGTCCTGCGGCCCTCCGATCATTCCCACCCGAAGCGGCTCGCCTTCCTCCAATGTGTCGGCTCGCGGGAAGTGGACCGGGATTACTGTTCCTCGGTCTGCTGCATGTATGCCACCAAGCAGGCGATCATCGCCAAGGAGCATGCCGGCTCGGACCTTCAATGCGACATCTACTTCATGGACATCCGCGCCTTCAGCAAAGGATTCGAGCTGTACTATGAATCAGCCAAGAAAAAGGGTGTGCGGTACATCCGCTGTCGTGTCCCCCAGGTCGAGGAGATCCCCGGAACCCAAAACCTGATGGTGAAATATCTGGGCGAGGGGGATCAGAGAATGCAGCAGGAATACGAATT
Source organism: Acidobacteriota bacterium (assembly GCA_049511215.1). GTDB lineage: Bacteria > Acidobacteriota > UBA6911 > UBA6911 > UBA6911 > JAFNAG01. The sequence continues at coordinate 6,772 of JBEKYG010000268.1, forward strand.
GGTGATCCTCTCAGTGGGGTTGGAGCCCCCCAAAGATGTCCAGGGAATCGCCAGGACCTTCGGGATCGAACTGAATGAATTCAAATTCTTCCGGACCAGCATCGCCCAGCCCGCGGAATCCACACGCCCCGGCGTCTTCGTGGCCGGACTCTTCACCGGGCCCAAGGACATTC
>JBEKYG010000269.1:0-6927 GCA_049511215.1 Acidobacteriota bacterium
CCAACATCGTCTATGCGACGCTCTGGGAGCAGCGGCAAGGTCCCTGGGAGGACGGCCAGTGGGGTGGCACCAATGGAGGCATCTTCAAGTCGACCGACGGCGGCACGACCTGGAAGCCGCTCACCAACGGTTTTCCGGGAGGCATGCAGCAGGCGGAATTGGCCGTCGCGCCGAGTAATCCGAAGCGCCTTTATGCGTCAGTGACCGGCTCCGGCCCGTCCGGCGGGGGCGGCCGTGGGGGCGGTGGAGGTGCAACGGGAATTTCCCCCACAACACCAATAACTCCAAGCGGCATTTATCGCTCCGATGATGCCGGCGAAACCTGGGTGCGTGCCACCACCGATGGCCGACCCGCTGCGCGCATCGGCGGCGGTGACCAGTCGGTGCCGGCGGTGGATCCAAGAAATCCGGACATTGTCTATGCGGCCAGCGTAGTGACCTGGAAATCGACGGATGGCGGCAAAACCTGGATGGGTCTCCGCGGCGCACCCGGAGGCGATGATTACCAGCGCATCTGGATCAACCCGAACAACCCGGACATCATTCTCATAGCATCCGACCAGGGCGCCATCATCACCGTCAACGGCGGCGAGACCTGGAGTTCGTGGTATAACCAGCCGACGGCGCAGATGTACCACGTCGCGGCAGACAACGCCTTCCCATACCGCCTCTGCAGCGGCCAGCAGGAAAGCGGATCGGCCTGCGTGTCCAGCCGCGGCAATGATGGGGAGATCACCTTCCGCGAGTGGCACCCCGTAGGCGCTCAGGAGTACGCAACTGCCGCCCCGGATCCGCTCAATCCCGACATTGTTTATGGCGGCAGCAGAAACGTGTCGCGCTACGACCGGCGAACCGGCCAGGTGCAAACCGTCGGCCCTCCCGGCGTGCGCACGAGACGCACCGCTCCGCTGGTATTCTCCACGGTGGATCCGCACATCCTATACTATGCAGGCGACACAATGTGGAAGACCGCTGACGGTGGGCATTCATGGCAGCAGATCAGCCCCAACCTCGCGCGGAAAACCTGGGAAGTCCCGGCAAGCGTCGGCAAATATCGGGATAATGTGCAGCCGTCGCAAACCGGCGTTATCTACACCGTCGCGCCGTCGTATGTTGATATTAACCGCATCTGGGTTGGAACCGACGACGGTCTCATTCATGTCACCGTTGACGGCGGGACCAACTGGACGGATGTGACCCCGCCGGATCTCAAGCCGTGGGCCAAGGTTTCGACCATCGATGCCGGCCGCTTCGATCCGCTGACCGCATATGCGGCCATCAACACGCTTCGCCTCGACGACATGAGCCCTCACATCTACCGGACACACGACGGCGGCAAGACGTGGACGCAAATCATTAATGGCATCCCTGGCGGAGCACCCGTAGACGTCGTGCGGGAAGATCCGAAGCGCAAGGGCCTCCTGTTTGTGGGCACCGAGCGTGAAGTCTATGTTTCATTTGATGACGGCGATCACTGGCAGTCGTTGCGGCTGAACATGCCGGCCACGTCAATCCGCGATCTGATCGTTAAGGATGACGATATTGCAGTTGCCACGCACGGACGCGCATTCTGGATTCTCGACGACATCACGCCGCTGCGCCAGATCGATACCAAGGTTGCCGAAACGGATGCGTTCCTGTTCAAGCCGGAAACTGCGATCAGGGTACGATGGGACATGAACACCGACACGCCGTTGCCGCCCGATGAGCCGGCCGGGCAGAATCCGCCGGAAGGCGCGATCATCAATTACTACCTGAAATCGCCGGTATCGGAGCCGATCACGCTGGACGTTCTTGATACTGCAGGCACATCCATACGGCATTACTCGAGTGCCGATCCGGCAGTAGTGCCCGATTCGGCAAGTGCGGCGGTTCCGCTGTATTGGTACCGGCCGCCGCGCGTGCTTTCGACGGCCGCGGGCATGCATCGCTTCTTCTGGGATATGCGCTACCAGCCATTGCCTGGCGGCGGCGGTGGACGCGGCGGTGGCGGTGGACTTGCGATGCAGGCCATCGCGCACGATACCGGGCCTGGCTCCAGCGCTCCATGGGTCGGACCGGGACAATACACCCTAAAGCTGACCGTCAACGGCAAGAGTTTCACGCAGCCGATCACGGTGAAAATGGATCCGCGCGTGAGGTTGTCGACTCTCGAGATCGACTACCTCTCTTCGCTGACAGAGCACCTGTATGAGGGCGTGCTCTATGTGCAGACGGCGCAGCAACAGCTGCAATCGATTCGCGACCAGGTCAAGGCGCTGCAGGAGAAGGCGGCAGGTCAAGCCGCCGTGCTCAAGGCGCTCGACGAGTTCGATCAGAAAGCGGCGGCACTCCAGGGCTCCGGAGCCGGTGGCGGCGGCCGTGGCGGCCGCGGCGGTGGCACTGGTGCGGTGCCGCCACCTAACGCTGCCGCGAACGCTGGTGCAGGCAGAGGCGCTGCTGCCGCTCCTCCCCCAGCAGCTGCAGGCAGAGGTGCCGGTCCAGCCAGCCCGCCGGACACGCTCTCCGCAATCGGTTCATCGCTCAGCTCGGCCCTCAGCCCACTGCAGGCTGCCGAGGCCATGCCGACAGCCCAGACGCTCGCCTCGATCAACGAAGGACTCCAGGCGCTCGGCGTCGTGAAGGAGCGCTGGATCGAGCTCAAGATGGCGGATCTCGCACTCCTGAACGCGCAACTAAAGCAGGCCAATCTCCCTCCGATCGAGGTCAGATAAGATCGGCTCGCAAGAATTTCGTCACGGATGTCACGGATTCACGAAACTGTGAAACCCGTGACATCCGTGGCACAGGTCCCCCCTCAATCGGGTAGCAGTCGGAATCCATACTGGGTGAAATGGCGGTCAAACCCGAAGGCCTCGCGGATGTCGAAGGATTCCATCATGGAAAACGAGATGCAGTCGATGAGGTCGTAGTCCTTGTCGCGCTGCTTGGAAAACAGTCTCCATGCTTTTTCTCGCATCTGAGGGGTTGCCTCCTCGATTCGGATCGAAGGGGAGGTGCGTACTCCGTGTCCGAAAGTGACGGCAATTTCCTTTCCGAGCCGCTTGGTCAGCAAAGACATCGTTTCCGCAAATACGTAGTCGGTCGTCAGCAGCAGGGCGCTGCAGCTATCCGTGAAATGGGAGGCGCGGCGGTGCGCCGGGTCTCGCCGATCTGCAAGCGCGTAGAAGCCGCCGGTATCCACGAATACGAGTCTCAAGACTTTTCTCCGTACAGGAAGTCCTCGTAGTTTTCCGCTACGGCCGATCCGTCTCCCTTGCCGATGCCGATGACTCGCCGAAGAGGGTCCTGAGCGGCAATGGGATTGGGCCCCGCAAGATAAGCATCGAGAACCTCCCGAATCACCGCGGCCAGCGTTTTACCTTCGCGCCTCGCCCGCGATTTGAGCAGTTCGTATTGGGTCTGTTCGAGATAAACTTGTGTCCGGTGCAAAGTGGCACCTCCAGGTTAATTCTACATCATGCTGTATAGATGTCAAGGAGACAAAAACCGGGTGCCGGCACCTCGCGAGCGCCACTTTCAGCTTGTTCCCCCGGGCGGAATGTCCTATAAACGGCTGCGTGCCTGGATAATCTCGCCACACACAAGGGAGGGCACGTGTCTGGAAAACGATTGACACCAGTTCTTGCCATCATCTTGCTGGCAACTGCGATTTCTCCGGGCGCCGGCCAGTCGTTCCCGCAGTCTCAAGACGACCCGGTTCTCAAGAAGCGCATCGAGCTGAGCGAAAACGACAATCAGGTCATGAACATACTGGACACGGTCACCAACCGTTTCGGCGGCCGGTACACCGGCACGGGCGCTTACACCAACGCCAGCAATTGGGCGGTATGGCAGTTCAAACAATGGGGCATCCAGGTCGAGCTGGATGAAGTCGGAGAAGTTCCCGTCCGATTCAACCGCGGGCCCTGGTTTGGCAAGATGGTAAAACCCGTCGAAAAAGCACTCAACTTCGGCACCTGCGAATACACCGCCGGCACACATGGGGTCCAGCGCGTGGATGGCTGCGCTCGGACGTCATCATAGGGTGCAGGTGCTGCCCTGCACTCCAAAAAAGAATTGAGATGAATTTGCGCAGCTGGATGGTGTTCAATGGGTCCATGCGAGTGACGATCAAGACAGGCTTGCTCCTGGCCATGAAGTCCTGCCGGCACGGTCGCTGGGCGTGGCCATGAAGATTACGACCGCTGGTGATTTTGCGATTGCGGACGAGTCGCTTCATGCGGATGCGCCGATAGAGTGGTGGTTCGTCCAGGGCAACTACCAAAGCTCCAGGTCACGCTCGCGGGAGTTTATGGTCAGCCTGCTGAAGCATTGCGGCGCAACTCGTTACTCAGAACGCACCCACGGATTCTCATTGCTCATCTCCGTGCTTGACCCGGCGACCGGGCGGCACGCTTATCTCTCCCAGGTCGACCAGACCTCAGTGGATCTCTTCATTCATCTGGCACCGCGGATTAGAAAAACGAATCTCGACACCACCATCATAGATGCCTGCGTTGGCGAAATATCGGCGCATGGCCCTCCGAGCCCAATCTGTGCATGTGCGAGTTCGCCCGATTTGCAGTCGGATCCTTTTCGAGCCGTGTGGCAGAACTTTTCTCTAGGACACGACAGCCGGCATTTTGACCTCACTTTTCAGGAACCGGGGACGGGCAGTGAGTGCGTCCTGCGTCTCTCTCCGGAAATTTCCCGCGCCCATCTCGAAAAACTACCGTTTCAAAATACCGGAGGCATGGCCTACGTCATGTACCCTGCCCTCGCGCTGCGCGGGATGGCCGGCGGAGAGCCGGTCACGGGCCAGGCGTGGTTCGACCATCAATGGGGGAATTATGCCTCGTTCCGGATGAGGTCGCGCGCCGTGCAAATCCTGGGATGGGATTGGTGGGGCATCCGGCTGGCGAACGATTATCACATCATGGCTGTGGTTCATCGCGATGCGCGGCAAGGAAAACAACTTGCCCGGTATGCCGTGCTTATGCGGCAGGGACAGCCGCCGCTCGTCTGTTCGGAGTTTGCAGCCAGGCCTGTCCGCTACTGGAAGAGTGAAGCAACCCACATCCGCTACCCTGTTGCCTGGGATCTTTCCTTGCCGCAGCTCGGCACGGAACTGCGCTTTGACCCCATGGCGGATGATCAGGAGATCCCGATTTTCGGCGTTCAGCGGGCCATTTGGGAAGGGGCAGGGACGGTTTCCGGGACCTGCCAAGGGCGACCCATTACCGGCAGAGCCAGGATGGAACTCGCCGGCTACGGTTATATATTTGACGTAAATCGCTATATAAGGAAGTTTGCAGACCGAATCGACCGGCATATCGCCGGATACTTTCCGAAAGTAATCGATGAGTCGCGGCTGCGCCAATACGTAGGCGCTCCAAGCTGGAAACATGAAGCCGGCGCCTATACCAAGGTGCTGTCAGGACCGATCTGGGACCTGATGGCAAGGCAGGGCAAACACTGGCGCTCGATCTTTGGCATCCTGCTGCTCGAAGCTCTCGGCGTGCATTCAGGGCCGTTTGAGGCGCTGTTATCCGTGGTCGCCGAACTGAGCCATACCGGGGCATTGATCATCGATGATATCGAAGACAACTCACTCATCAGGCGCGGCCGCAAATGCATCCATCTGCACTACGGGTTGGACATCGCCATCAATTCAGCCAACACCGCCTACTTTCTGCCCTACCTGATGCTTCGCGACCACCCCCTGCTTTCAAGACGCCAGCGCGAGGCGGGGTACCGTATTCTCAGCGAGCAGTCTGTCCGCTCGCACCTCGGGCAGGGACTGGATATCTATTGGTCCCGGCAACTCACACAACGGCGACTCCGGCAATGGATGAACGATTCGCTGGCTTCCAAGATCCTCCAAACCTATGGGTATAAGACCGGAGCCATCGTGGAAGGGCTTGCGGAGTTTGCCTGTGTTCTCGCCAAAGCCGATGAGGGCACAAGCCGGGTTTGCAGATCGTTTGCCCGTGTCTTCGGAGCCGCGTTCCAGATCGTGGACGATGTGTTGGGCTTCGCTGGCGCTGCCAAGCTGAACAAGCGTTCTGGCGAAGATCTGGCGAACGGAAAGATCACCTTCCCGATTTTTCGTGCGCTGGAGAGGCTGCCGCAACCGGAACGGAATCGGCTTCGTGCCATTCTCTGCTCGGAAACCTTGAGGGCCCAGCGGACGGCGCTCAGCGAGGGCATCAGCCTCGTGCGCAATTCCGGAGCGCTGGAAGCCTGCCGCAAAGAGGCCCAGAAGATGTTTGATCGCGAATGGGGGCATCTGGCGCAGAAACTGCCGCCGACCGAACCCAGGATGATGCTACGCGCACTGTGTGCGCACCTGTTGGCGATTGAGACATGAATCCACCGTCACCGGTGGGCGCTGGGCCCTTGGATTGAGCGGACCGTGCCGCGATTTTGTGAGCGGGCTCAAGTCAGGGATTTCCCAAGATGATATTGCCTGAAATTGTCAAATCCCATCCCTATCTTTTTACCAATGTCTTATCGTTGGGCCTGGTTCTGATTTCCGCCATTCATCTGCCGCCGGCCTGTCGCCGCCTGATCTTGCGTCTGGGCCTCATCATGATGCTCAGCAGTACTTTTGCTCTCCTTTTCGAACGCGAATACTGGCATCCCATTCGCGCAGGCGGTTGGGCATTGGGGATTGAGGACCTGCTCTTTACTTTTGACTCTGGCGCGCTGGGGTGCCTTCCCGCCATCTGGTTTTTTCGCCGAAACCTCGTGGTCGCAGAACAACCTGCGCCGAAGATCGTGCGGCTTCTTGGGGTGGCCATGATGAGTCTGTGCTGGCTCACAGTCATTTGGCTCATGGGCCTGTCGAAAACGACTTCCATACTTTTGGCTCATATCATGACCGCTGTCTCACTCCGTCGGCCCCGATTCGACTTGTGGGCCCTGGGGCTGGCAAACGGAGCT
>JBEKYG010000270.1:0-6915 GCA_049511215.1 Acidobacteriota bacterium
CGGCTTGCCGCCAACGGCAGCCAGAGGTAGTCATCCGAACAGTGCGTACGCACGCCCCGGCCCGAGGGGGGATGCCACCAATGCTGAACATCTCCCTCCTGAAACTGGCGGCCCGCGCAGAGAAGCAGGTGTTCGCGCAGGAGGTGAGGCTCGGCGTGCAGAAGCGCCATCACGTCCTGCAACTGATCGCGGAATCCGAAGGCTCCCCCTGGCTGGTAGTATCCGTTCCGCGCCCAGAGGCGGCACGCGAGCGTCTGGTATAAGAGCCAGCCGTTGGCCAGGACATTAAGCGACGGGTCGGGGGTTTCCACATTCACCGCGCCGAGCGTGCGCTTCCAGTACTCCCACACCGCTTCGAGCGCAGCGCGCGCCGAGCCATACTCCCGGAAGCGATGCACCAGGTTGACGGCGTCATCGGTGTTTCGCCCGACGCCGAGCCTGAAAATGATCTCACGCTCTTGCCCGTCGGCGAGCTCGAATGGAACCTGGACCGCGGCGCAGGGATCCAACGCGGCGCCCACCTTGCCGGAAAGCCGCAAGCGAGTCATGGCCGCCGGATTCCGAAGCGTGCCGTTGCGCCCCAGGAACTCCGTCCGGTCGCCGCTGACGGTCCGAGCCGCATCATCCACGTCGAAAAACGCAACCCGATCGGGGAACTCCGTGTTGTAAGGGTTCCGCGCGAAAAGCGCGCCGCTGTTGAGGTCGACTTCGGTGATCACGTGCATGGCAGATTTCGGCCGCAAATCTCCCAGCACCCATTCCGCATAGCCTGTGGCGGAGAGGCGGCGGGAGCGGCCGGACTCGTTGCGCACTTTCAGCACCGTAAACTTGACCGGCGCGTCCAGGGCCACATAAACCCATAGCTCTGAGCGGATGCCGCGCTCCTTGTGCTCAAAGACGCTGTAGCCGAATCCGTGCCGGCTGGCGTAAGGCGTCGCTCCGGGGCTTGGCAGCGGCGTGGGGGACCAGAAGTGGCCCAGCTCTTCGTCGCGAATATAAATGGCTTCTCCGCTCGCATCGCTTACGGGGTCGTTGTACCAGGGAGTGAGGCGGAACTCGTGCGCATTCTCGCTCCAAGTGTAGGCAAAGCCGCTCTCCGAGACGACAGTTCCGAAGTTCGGGTTCGCCAACACATTCACCCACGGCGCCGGCGTCACTTGCCCGTGCGCGGTCGTAATCACGTACTCGCGCCCATCAGGGGTGAATCCGCCCAGCCCGTTGAAGAAGATCAGATCGCAGCGAGGCAACGCGGCCGCCGCCGGGGGCCCAGCGCGGCGGGTTCGGGTCGGCGTAAGGCGCGGGACCGGCACTTCCGCAGGGCCGCGCCGGTTGATCTGGTCCGCCAGCGATCCCCGACTGTCGCTGATGATGGCACGAGCGACCGTCTGGAGCAGAACGCGATCTTCATTCGATATTTGCTCCGCATGCCTGACAAAGATTCCTCCCGGCCGATCGGTCACGTTGGCTTCGGTGCCCGCGGCAATCAGCCCCATGATTTGTTCGTGGAGCCCTTGCCGGTAACCGGCTTGATCTTCGTTCCAGATCACCAGGTCGACCGCCAGACCCTTCAAGCGCCAGTACGCGTGCGCCTGCACGATTTGGCGCACCAGATCGACATTGGCCGGGTCTCCGATCCGCAGCAGCACGATCGGCAAATCGCCGGAAATCGCATATCCCCATAGACCGGATTGCCCCCTGCCGTTCTTGATGAGAATGCTCGGGTCGGCACGCAGTGAGGAATTGGCGTAGATGACAGAGCCGGCGAAGCGCCCGTAGAGTTGCGCGTCGGCTTCGGTGGCATTGAGTTGCCGCAGGAGCACCTGGCTATGTGTCCACGCAAGGTCGAAGACGCGATCCGCCCGCCGCCAATCCTGGTACTTTTCCACGAGGCCCAGGCATGCCTCGCGCGTCGCGCCGATGCCGGAAACGACATTGATCGTCGCCGTTTCTTCCGGATCGAGCGTTATTTGCTGGCGGATGGCGACCATCGGATCCAGCACTGACCCCTCGCAGCCCGAGAGCGCCGCGGGATCGGCCATCGCTTTCGGATCGGCGACGCTGTGTCCCCGCCCGATGAACCGCATCCGGTCGGTTTCATAGGAGATTTCGCCCATCCCCGCCCCATGAACGGCCATTAAATGAAACATCCATGGCGTCTGCTCGCCGGCGGAGCGGGGCCGGCGCGTGCAGAGAATCGCCTGCCGCTCGCGGATGATCTCGGTCTGAACGAACAGATTACTGAAAGCCGGATGAAGCGCGTCCGCGGCAGGCGCAGCGAGGACAACTTCCGCGTAGCTTGTGATTTCGATGGCTCTGCGTGTTCGGGACCGGTTGGTGATGTGGGTCCGGCGCAGTTCGATGTCATCCTCCGGGGAAACCGCAATTTCCGTATGGGTGTCGATCTCCTGTTCGCGGCAGCGGAACTCCACCCGCGCCTCCGAAAAAACCGCTTCGTAGTTGTGGGATGGTATGAGCGCCGGCTGATATGCGGTGGACCAGAACTTCCCGCTCGCCACGTCGCGGATGTAACAGAACGTGCCCCAGTTGTCGCAGGTGCTGTCTTCGCGCCAGCGCGTGACCGCCATGTCTTTCCAGCGGCTGTAACCGCCGCCTGCGTTCGTGATCATCACGTGGTATCTGCCGTTGGACAACAACTGCACTTCCGGTATCGGCGTATCCGGGCTGCTGAAGACGCGCACCGGCGTCTCCGGACCGTTGGCAGTCATGCGTAAATCGGAACTCTCGGCTGTTTGCGAATAGAACGCCGTAGCCTTGGGAACCTGCTCCTGGAGCAACAGCGTGGTCGCCTGGAACGACGGATCCGACTCAAAGCGCTTCTGCATCGGACGGCCCAGGAGCAGATAGGCCAGCGAGAGCAGGCTCATGCCCTGGTGATGAGCCATGAAAGACCGAACCAGGACATTGGATCGCCCGCGGGGCATGCGCGAGGGAGTGTAGTCGATCGCTTCATAGAATCCGTACTTCCCCTCGAACCCTTCCGCGGCGAGTCGCTCGAGATTCAGGCAAGCCTCCTCGGGCGCCACCATCAGCGCAAGTGCCGAGGCATACGGCGCAATGACCAGATCCTCGGCCAGCCCGCGTTTGAGCCCCAGGCCGGGCACGCCAAACGCCCGGTACTGGTAGTTGAGCTGGACGTCGATCGCGTTGTAGCCGGATTCCGAAATGCCCCACGGGACCTCGCGCTTTTTGCCATACGCGATCTGCCGGTCCACAGCCGCAATATAGGACTGGTCGAGCAGCGTATGGTCGTACGTCGGCATGACGAGGAGCGGCATGAGGTACTCGAACATCGAACCGCTCCACGAAAGCAGAACCGGCTGTCCACCCGCGGTAGTGAGCAGGCGACCCAGGGCAAACCAACTCTCCTGCGGCAGCTGTCCCTGCGCAATCGCAACGAAACTGCACAATCTCGCTTCCGAGGCCAGCAGGTCGTAAGAACTCGAGTCCCGCCGGCGCTCGGCAACGTTGTACCCGATCGTCAGCAAATGGGAAGCCTTGTCATACAGGAAGTCATACTCGATACGGGCGAATTCGTTGGCTTGCAGCACAAGGCGTTCACTGGCCGCAAGCCTTGCCCGAGCCCGCCGGCTTGCCTCCGTGATGAGCCGTCGAAACTCACCCAGCCACTCAGCGGTCTCTGTAGTTGCGTCCGAGCCTGGCTGCGCTTCGATTACGGGCAGCAACTCCAGCTCGAGCCTTGCCAGTTGGTGTAACGTCGGGATCGCATCGAACCCGCAAAAGCCGGGTCCAGCAGGGGCCGTCTTCATCAGGGTCCACGGAGCCAGGAAGGTCAGCTCTCCGAGGGCGTCCTGGCACTGCCGGGCAAAGGCGCGTGCCCACCAGTTGGCCTGGCTCTCGGGGTCTCCGGCATCGAGGCTGCCCAACACCTGCGCGGCGGATGCCGCCAGCCGGTCGAGGCACTGCCGCATTGCCGTGAGCGTGGTTGGCCGGGAATCGGAGCCAAGATCCTCCTGAAGTTGAGCGAGCCGGGCCGGAGCGGCTCCTCCCGCGGTGTCCACGAGAATGCTCAGCGTGTCACGGAGCCCGTCAAAGAAGCGCTCTCCCAGGATGTTGCGATCGGGAAGTGCGAGCAGGCCCTGCCGCAAGGTCAGCAGGTGTCCCGCGAGGTTTCCGCTGTCTACTGTCGAAATATACCCAGGCAGCAGCGGTTTCAGGGACTGCGTGTCGTACCAGTTGTAGAAGTGGCCTCGGTGACGTTCCAATGCTTCCATCGTGTGGAATGCATTCGCCGTGCGCTCGATCAGTTTCCCCGGCGTAATGTAGCCGAAGTCGTATGCAGACAGATTTGCGAGTAACGCAAGTCCCATGTTGGTCGGCGACGTGCGATGCCCGATCACGGCAACCGGATACTCCTGAAAATTGTCAAGCGGCAGCCAATGATCCTCCGGCCCGACGAAGGTCTCGAAGTACGCCCAGGTCTTGCGGGAAAGCTTCCGGAGAAAGATGGTCTGGTCAATGGACAGCCGTGCTGCCCGGCGGGCGAGCGGCCGGCTGATCCACCACGCGATCACGGGGGAGGCAAACCAGAGCCCCAGTATAGGCCCAGCCGCCACCAGGGTGGCAGGCCTCGAAAGCGATAGATAGATCCCTGTGGCAATGGCTAGAACGGGGGCAATCCACATGGACAGGTAGGAGGCGAAGAGGTTCATGCGGCTGTGGCCGCTCGGGTTGTTCGAGGTGCTCCATTCGAGAAGTCGCCTGTGCGTGAACAGCATCCGCCCCGCCGTGCGCACAATCGCATCCAGGCTGAAAAATGCCTCGTAGGGAAGGCACACGAGCGTAAATGCCGTCTGCGCCAAGTGCCGGGTTGCGCCACGCGCCGCGGCAGCGAGGTGCTGACCCAGAAGTACATCGGCCGGCTTGCGCAGCGAGTCCAGGATGCAGTTAATCAAAGCAGGAATCAGGATGATGCCGATCACCGACAAGGTCCAAAACCAGGATGGTGACAAAACGGTCCAGCCCAGCAGCAACATCAGTGTCAACCCCGCAGGCACGAGACTGCGGCGAAGATTGTCGAAGATCTTCCATCGGGACAACCCGGAGAGCGGGTTCTTCTGATGGCGACTGCCGAAGCCGGGAACGCGTGGCAGCAGCCAGCGTGCAATTTGCCAATCGCCGCGAATCCAGCGGTGGCGGCGGCTTACGTCCGCGCTGTAGCCGGAGGGATGATCCTCATACAACAGCACATCGCTCAACAGCCCCGCCCGCGTGTAGCATCCCTCCACAAGGTCGTGACTGAGAATCCGGTTCTCCGGAAGGCGACCCGCGAGCACCCGCGCGAACGCGTCGACATCATAGATCCCCTTGCCAATGAACGAGCCTTCACCGAACAGGTCCTGGTAAACATCGGAGACGGCGCGCGTGTACGGGTCGATACCTGGCTCACTCCCGAACAAGTGCGCGTACCGCGACCGGTTTGTGCCCGCCATGCTCACGGCTACGCGTGGCTGAAGAATGCAGTACCCCTCGCAGATGCGCTGTTTATCTTCGTCGTAGCGCGCACGATTCAGCGGGTGCGCCATGGTTCCGACAAACTGCCACGCCGAATCGCGCGGTAGTTGCGTATCCGTATCAAGGGTGATTACATACTTTACGTTCGACAAAACTGAAGTCTCACCGATGACGAGTGCGAACCGATCCCTCGAGCCGCCGCGTAAAAGAGAATTCAATTCCGCGAGCTTCCCCCGCTTACGCTCGTAACCCATCCAAATCCGCTCCCTGGGATTCCAGCGGCGCGGGCGATGGAAAAGGAAAAATTTGCCGCCTTTTGCGCGCTTGTACCTTTCATTCAGGTCTTCGATTTTCTTCCGAGCCAGCTCTAACAGCGGCTCGTCTTCCACAAGCGTTTCCTGGTGCGCGTCTCGAAAATCAGTCAGCAGGCCGAAGTACAGGTGCTCGTCGCGATTTGCCAGGAACCGGACCTCGAGCGCCTCGACCATATCCTCGATGTTTTGAGCGCTCGTGAGCATAGTCGGGATCACAACCAGCGTGCATGATTCCGGCGGAATTCCTTCGGAAAAGTCCATGCGCGGCAGCAAGTGCGGCTTCGCCAGCAACGTCGCGAGCCAGTTCACCAGCGCCACCGCCAGATGACTTCCGCACAGCAGCGAGAGGACACCAATCAGGGCGAGCGGCCATCCATGGGACCCGCCGGCATGCGCCTTCGTCATCAAGCCCCCGGCAAAAGCCCCTGTAATCAGCGTGATCGTGCCGAGATAGAGGAGCAAAGGAAACTGCCGGCTCATGCGCCGAAGAGCCTCGGCGGTGGATAGGCGCACCTCCGCCGTTCGTTCCAGCTGTGGCAATCCGTTGTCGATCAGATAAAACCCGACATGTGCTGCCCGATCGTCGCCGCCTTTCCTGGCCGCGCCCTCCTGTGCCAACTGGATCGTTTTGCGCGCCACCTCGCTTTCAGATAGCCGGCTGCTCTTCGCCAGCTTCTCCACCACGTGACGGTAGCGATCACGGGTGGCAAAATCCATCTTGCCGTAGACTCCGCCCGGATCCGCGCGCAGGGTCCGCTCGACATCGCTCATCGTCTCGACAAACTCGCGCCAGTCTCTCGTTCCCAAAAACCGGAGGCTGCCGATGCTGTTGCTTACCGAAACCTGATCGGCGGCCTGTTGTTGATTCTCCGACTGCACCAACTTTTCAATCGTAAGGCCGGTCTCCGAGAGCCGCTGCTCGATCCAGGTGAGCGGCAATGCCAAAGCGGGGCTCTGTCCCTGCAGCCGGCGCGCAAATTCGGCAACAAACGGACTCGACACCGGAGGGTTCGACCGCGCCATGTCCGCGATCGCCAAAATCAGGCTCTTCGGGTCTTTCCCGGCGATCTCCGTCATCTGGTCCGCCCAGGAGTCGGCGTGGTTTCGG
>JBEKYG010000271.1:0-6879 GCA_049511215.1 Acidobacteriota bacterium
TTGTATTCGCCGGGAGGTAGTTTGCTGAGAGATAAAATGAACCGCAAATCCATCGCTTTCGAGGTAGGGTCGGGCGTGTCGGTCACCTCGAGCGGCGCCGTTTCAAACGCCTTGGTCTGCCCTCTATAGAAAGTAACATATGCCAACAGGGGTTGGAGGCTCGGCGTGGCCCGGTCGTAGACCTGCAGATAGACATACATGTCCCGGGATTCGCTGAACACCCGCGTCACGCTGGGAATCAGCTTCATGCCGTCCTGCACCAGGGGATTCACGGCATTGATCTTTTCCCGATCTTTGTCCTTCCCTGCGCTATAAAGCGCATCCCGAAGATCAACGCGCTGGCTGCTCAAAACCACCGAGCTGATCGGAATCCGTATCTCCTCCTTGTTCAGATTCGGGATCGTGAAGTTGGTCTGATAAGTCCCGATTCTGCCGGTTTCGGCGTCACGCGCCAGAAACTTGATTTTGTATTTTCCCGGAAGAAGCGTAAACCCGGTGTCGTATTGGATCGGACGTTTCGCCAGTTCCGCGGCGGTCGCGTCGCTCAGCTTGATGTCCACCTTGTCGCGCACATTCTGGATGGTCGTGCCGTAGTCGTCCTTCACCTCGCCGATAAAATCGATGAGCGTGTGCTCGGCGCCGCTGCGCCGGGCCAGTGCCAGTTCTCGCCCCGGGATCTTCACCACCAGCGGCACGTAGTATTCCGCGCGGTTCAGCTGGAAGTAGTCGATCTCCATGGCGATCGTGAGTTCCGTGATCGGATCGCCCAACATCAGCGCTTCCTCCAGCTGTCTCTCTTTGTCCGCAGCGGTGAATTTCCCGAACACTTTGCCGGCGTAATAGCCCTGGCGATAGTCCAGAGAGGCTGACTGCCCGTTGTTGAGCGAGATCCTGATCCGGCGGAATTTGCCGTCCAGAGCCGGATTGCTGGCGTAATAACCGATGATGTAATAGCTGGAGGTGGCTTTCTGCGCCTGGACGATTCCCCTCGCCAGATCGTTGCTGTCGAGCAACGACTTACCGCCGGTATCCGCTGCCAAAGCCCACAGGGTATCTTGCGATCGCTGGAAGTTCGTCATCATCGCCATAGCGGCACCGCCGGTATACATCGACACGCCGCCCGGCGATCCCCTGGTCGCATCGCCCATCGGCGCCTGAGCCATAAGGCCGCGCGCATCGATCGACCAGAAAGAGACGCCCGCGCGGATCGCGGCGTTGATGGTGGCGTGCAGTTGCGCCTGATTGTCGACGCCGTTCAACCGCAGGCCGCTGGCAAAATAGATGAGCGACTTCTTTTCGCTCAGAGTCGACAGGTAGCTCACGGCTGTCTGGAGCGCGGCCAGCTGGCGATCGGTGTTGAAGATATTGAACTCGCTGTCGTCCTGGCCGAAGGCCGCGCCGGTATCCGCGTCGTCGGGGGTAGCGTCGGCGTTCTCATTTTCGCCGACGATCACGGTTTCGATGATGCTCAGCAGCCGGTCCCGATCGGCGGTAAAGTCCGACAGCACGCGGACCGCGCCGCCGGAGAACATGAAGATCGCCATCAGGTCCGCAGGCGTCATCTGCGCGTGAATAAACTTGATGGCCGCGTTGAGCGCGCGCAGCTGGTCGGGAGCCTGCATCGCGGTCATGTCGAAGTACAGCGCCAGCAGGCGGCGATCGCTGTATTTGATCTTTCCCGACACTTCGGGCGAGATCTGGGTGCGGGGCAGCTTATCGAGAAGTATGGGCCGGACCTCTCCCAGCGTCGGCGTCGTGTCCGGAGCTTCAGGCAGCTTCTGGTATTCAAAAACAGTGATCTCCTGCGGCACGCCGTCTTCCGTGACCGTAAAATCCTTGGCCGTCAAGCCTTCGATCGAGTTGCCGTTTTTATCCGTGACGGTGACGTTCTCGATCACAAGTTGGGTGCTCGTTTTGAACGTGGTCTGGGGGGTCGCAGTCATGGGCGCGTTCTGGCCGACCTGCTGCCCTTCCGCCGCAATAGCCCACAGAAACAGAGTCGCTGCCGCAATCAGCCTCATATTCAGAACCTCGCCCGCAGAGTGGTTTGGATGCTGCGCATCGGACTGACGCCGTTGGGCAGGCCGAATTGCAGCCCGCCCACGGTCGTGTTCCAGCTGGTGAAGGTGACGTGATTGAGAGCATTGGTGGCGTCTATGCGGAGATCGAGACTGATGCGATCCCGCACCCGAAACGTGCGGCCCATCGACGCGATCAGTGAGAACTGGGCAGGACCGGTAATCGAGTTCCTGCCGGCATTCCCCCAATGACCCGCCGAGGGAGCCGCAAAAGCGAGCGGATTCAGAAAAAGCCCCTGGGGAGCGGCATAAAGCGAAGCTCCGGTGTAGTCCGGCCGCAGCGGCCCGGTGACTCCGGTTCCGCCGACGGCTCCAGGATAAACGGGGGTCAGCGGAAAACCGCTTCCTGCCGTGATCTGCGAGGCGAAGGTCCATTCCTTCAGGAGCAGTCCCCTCCAGCCGCCCAAGAGCGCCCCCCCGGCAACACCCATGCCGCTGGTGTACTGCAGCTGCAGGTTCATCAGATGCCGCTGATCGAAGCTCGACAGGGCGCGTTCGGCGCTGAGGTCGAGCCAGTTTTGCGCCAGCACCGCGCTTCCCTGCCCCTGGCCGCCCAGAGCCGCATCGTCGATCGATTTCGAGTAAGTGTACGCGAGGGTCGCGGTAAAGCCGTTGTGCAGCCGCCGCCGCAGTTGAATCTGTCCGGCGTGCCGGTTCGAGTTGCCGTTCGAGGTCAGATAAATGAATCCCGCCGGACACAGAGGACAGGGATTTGTCACGCCGGCAGGATACGTGTTGGGCACAAACCGCTGCGCTCCGCGCGTGCCTTTGTTTCCCAGGTACGTGGCGCTCATCTGCAAGGCAAACGGCAGGTCGCGCTGAATGGAAAGCTGCCAGGTCTGTACGTAGCCGACCCGGAAGTTCGGATCGATGGCGTAGGTCTGGGGTGTGGTCGCCGGCGAGCCATAAAATCCGTTTGCCAGGGTAAGCGGATGATCCGGGCTGTTCTGCACGCTGAGACTCTTCGACAGCGGCGATTGCTGGGCCATCTGCATGGCAATGGCGTTATAGACTGAAGTGTCGAAATAGATGCCGTAGCCGGCGCGAATGACCAGCGATGACGCCGGGAACGGACGCCAGGCGATGCCGATGCGCGGCTGGAAGGCGTGCTTGTCCGGATGAACGAGGGAGTCAGGATATGTTCGCCCGGTGATGCCGCCGACCGGCTGGTACGCAATCACGGGGACCGCGGCCGTAAAGCCGGGAGCAATGTCAAGGTTCACCAGGCGGCCGTAAAGCTCGGTGATCGGCGAGCCGTATTCCCAACGCAGCCCGACGTTCAACGTGAATCCCGAATTGACCCTGAAATCGTCCGTGAAGTAGGCATCGTACATCGACGCGCGAAAGTACTTGTCGGCATTGCCGAAGGCGATCGAGCTGGTGTCGGGTATTCCCAGGATGAAATCGGCCAGATCATAGCCCGTGCCCGGTATCGGGAGGCCGCTTGCCTTGGCTTGTGTGGCGGCACCCGTAAACATGAACGAGCCGCGCGCATCCTGCTGTGCCAGGTAGTTGAACTGCTGCCTCCGGAAATCCGCCCCGAAGGTCATGCCGTGGCGGCCCCGACTCCAGAAGGTGCTGAAGGTGAACGAATTTGTCTGGTTGCGGTTGAAGGATGCCTGCGCATCGGATAATCCCGTCGCGCCGCCCGAGAACGACAGACTCGGCGGCCCCCAGTTTATCGGATCCTGGTTGTTGCCGGTGATCCCAGCTTCGCCGGAAACGTTGCTGCGGCCTGAAAAGAACGGCGTGTTTAGGGAAACCATGCGGCTGTACTGGTAGCCGAAATTCATCACGAACCGCATCGTGAAGCTGCGCCGCCAGTTGACGTTCCCATTGACGCCGGTAGAATTAGCCTTGTCCAGAAATCCAAAAAGGTTCGGGCTGCTCGAACGCGTCGACTGGTAGTCGAAGCCGCCGGAGAGATAATTGTTGCGGCCGATTGTGCGGCTGAGGCGTGACTGGATTCCGTCCTGATGCGAGGTCCCGACGATAGGGATCTGATAGTTGTAGCGGTCGCTGCCGGCAAACATCGCGGGCGGATAAAGGTCCAACAGAGCCTTGGCCTGAGGACTGATCCGATCTTTCGGCACGACGTTGCCGGGAAACTGCACCCCGGTGGCGGGATCAAAGATCTGGACGGGCTGTCCGAGGGAATTCACGGTCTGCGAGAAATCCCCGCCGCGCTCCGCCTGGGTCGGCATCCGGCCCGGTTGCGTTGTGGCATTCCGATTGCATGCAAACTGGTAGGTGACCACGAACATAGGGCCATTCTTCACCAGGTGCGGAATCCTCAGCGGGCCGCCGAACGAAGCCGAGCCCGACAGGCGATTATAGGACGGCTTGGCCGTGTTTTGTCCGGTGAAGGAATATGAGCGGGCGTCCAACGCGGAGTTGTCCAGGACCAGACCAAAGTTACCGTTGTAAAGCGACCGCATGCCTTTGCGCATATTGCCGAACGCGGGCCTCAGGGCAAAAGGAGAACTGGCTGAGTTATTGGCGCTGCCGTTGATGAGAAAGCCGTCGGAGGCGCGCTGGACGAGTTCGTCGGCGCTCTGGCCGCTGAACGCCCCCGAATTGCGATCCGTTGCCGCACCGCCGACCGAAGCATCGGCTGCAGCAGCGTTCAACTCAGCGCGCTGAAAGCTCCCCTGCGCATTAGCTCCCGGCGGCTGCGCTTGTTCGGCCTTGCGAGGCTCTACTTGCAGGCCTCTGATTTTATTCGCATCCTTTGCACCGGCAGAAACACCGGATTGCGGCTTTGATGCGGCCTCGGATACCGCAGGCATTCCAGTTTCCGCCTTGATTTCCTTCAGCGGGAGCAGCTTCAGCTCCCATTCCGCAGCGTTTCCCTCCGCCACGATGGTCACGTCCCGTCTCTCGGCCGAAAAACAGAGCATTTCGACCTGAATCGTCCAGACTCCATCGGAAAGATCGGGAAACAAATAGTTCCCCATGGCGTCTGTAATGGTTACAAGTTTCTTCTCGCCTTGGACCGCAGTAACCGTAGCGCCGGGCACAGGCACGCCTGCGAACTTCACCTGTCCGTGATGTTCCGAGGCCGCCAGGCCCGCAGCGCCGAGGGAAAGGAGATACAGGCATGCGGCGGCCGCAAGAGCAATTTGTCGAACGTACCTCATGCTACTCAATTCATTCATAATGGGTCGTCTTTCGAGTGACTGTCACTTGACTTCGTAGCAGCATCCGCGTGCTGCGCTCTCGAGCTAGGATGGCCCGACGATCTGGTATGATCGCAGACCGTAAGCCCTGATCAAGAGGTCCTTGAGAACAATGCCAGCGTAGATGACCAGACTCGGATCACCCTGGGACGAAGCAGGTGGAGCTCCTGTCGACCGCAGGCCGGCCGCGGAGCCCGCATTGCGTGGAATAGCAGGCTTGACTGAGGCGGCCCCGGATACCGGTTTTTGGGAGGGCAATTGTCCGAACGCCGTACACCAGGTGAAGGCGGTCAATAGAATCAGAATGCTGGGGCGTCTCATTTTCGCCTCCGGCGCGCAGATTCCTTAACGTCCGCTGCCGCGCTTCCGGGCCCAAATGGACCGGCCCATGCGCCTTCCCACTGGTCAGGTCCATGATGAGTCAGCGGGATACGACCCGCCTTGGCCTTGGCAGGTTGCCGATCGCTGATGCAGCATTCGGCGTCGGCCGCTCGACGTGGTCGATCACGAGAAAACGGTGCGGCCCCTTTGCCGCTCGCAGCTCCAATCCGAGCTCGTTCTTGAGCCCGGCGATAAAGTCGTCGTGGTTTTCATAGACGAGACGGAAGGCGAACAGTCCCGTAAGCCCGGTCTTGTTGACTACCGGCCGCTCGGGGTCGGGTCCGCGGACAACCCCTGCGACCATGTCATCGAGCGTCGTCGCCTCGACGGTCCACACCCAGTTGCCGTTGTCGTCTTTCAATGTCGAGTTCTCGCACCGGCGCTGACCCGGCTCGAGGGGCGGCGGTGGATACGAGCTCCAATCGAACGGAACGCAGGCGCCCGGCTTAAACGGTGTTAGCTTCGAGCCGCCCTTGGCGACGACGAGCTCATAGACCGGCACCTCGCGGGTTTCATAATGGGCCTTCAACTTGAACCGGTCCTCGAGAACCGCCTGCAGCATCGGACCTTGCATGACAGCGGACGGCGGCGTGCCATCGGCCTTCGCTTCAATCGTGAATCGTTCCCACTTCAGCCGTTCAGACTCCTTGGACCACTCGACGGTCGGGTATGTCCCTGGTGGATTGAGGCGGCCGTTCGCATAAGTGAGATACGCCGACTGAATCAAGAAGGACAGGGGCTGACATTCCAGCCGCAGTCTTCCCGGCGACTTCGCTCCCGCCCCGCCGCCGCGGCCCCCAGGCGCGACCGCGTTGGGATCGCAGGCCTTGACCGAGACGACCTCGAATGCCGGTACCTGCCCGAGCGACGCGCGAGCGGGCGCCGTCAGCATCCCGACGATGAGCGGCAGCACGATCGCAAGGATCGCCGCAAGCGTCAGCGCCGTCTTGCGCGCGAGGTTCAATCGCGTGCCGACGCGATTGACCATGATGGCCGCGACGCGCTTCTTCAGGTCCGATCCGCTGACGCCGGAAACGCACGGCAGCGGCGACTCGACATAGAGCTTGCAGACGTTGAGGATGCTCTCCGCGTAGGTCTGCGGCTCCCCGATTGCGCGGAGCACGTACTCGTCGCAGGCGCGCTCGCGTTCCTCGACCATCCGGGCTCCGATCCACCAGACCAGCGGGTGAAACCAGAACACGGCTTCGACGACCATGTGAATCGCGGCTGTGAGGTTGTCG